>DATBPW010000338.1:0-4481 GCA_036561125.1 Ramlibacter sp.
GCCAATCGGTGTCTTCGGCGTCGAGGGCACGGGGAACGAAATGATCGCGCAGGTCCGCGGGAATCTCCGTGCCGATGTGCGGCATGCTCACCAGCAACGGCGCCGTGCCCTGGTGCAATGTGTAGATCACCGCGTGCGCCCCCTGAAAATCACGTCGCGACAGGGATTCGAGCCGAACTCGTATGCCAGCCGCGCCGGATGATCGACGTCCCACACCACGAAGTCCGCGCGCTGCCCGGCGGCGAGCGTGCCGCGATCGCGCAGCCCCAACGCGCGCGCGGCATTGCGCGTCACGCCGGCGAGCGCTTCGGCCGGTGTCAAGCGGAACAGGGTGCACGCCATGTTCAACATCAACAGCAGCGACGTGCAGGGCGAGCTGCCGGGATTGCAGTCGGTCGCCACGGCGATCGGCACGCGATGCCGTCGCAGCAGTTCGATCGGCGGCACGCGGGTCTCGCGCAGGAAATAGAACGCGCCCGGCAACAGCACGGCCACGCAGCCGGCCTCGGCCATCGCGCGCGCGCCCTCTTCGCCGAGCCACTCGAGATGGTCGCAACTCAGCGCGTGGAACCGCGCTGCCAACTGCGCGCCGCCGCTGTCGCTCAACTGCTCGGCGTGGAGCTTCACCGGCAAGCCCACGCCGCGGGCCGCGGCGAAGACCCTTTCCGTTTGCGCAGCAGTGAAGGCTATGCGTTCGCAAAACGCATCGACCGCATCGACCAGCCCTTCGGCGTGAAGCGTTCGCATCATGCGGATGACTTCGTCGACATAGGGGTCCGTGCGGCCGGCGAACTCGGGCGGGACCGCATGCGCGCCGAGGAACGTCGTGCGCACGTCGACGGATTCGCTGCGCGCCAGCTCGCGCGCAACGCGCAGGCACTTGCGCTCGTGTTCCAGCGCCAGGCCGTAGCCGGACTTGATTTCGACGGTCGTGACACCTTCCGCCGTCAGCGCCCGAAGGCGACGCACGGATTGCGCGAGCAGCTCGTCTTCGGACGCCGCACGCGTCGCATTGACCGTCGAGACGATCCCGCCGCCGGCGCGCGCGATCTCCTCGTAGCTCGCCCCTTTCAGGCGCAACTCGAATTCGCTCGCGCGGTCGCCGCCGTACACGAGGTGGGTGTGGCAATCGACCAGGCCCGGCGTGATGAGCGCACCGCCGCAGTCGGTCGCCTCATCACCATCGCGCCATTGCGGGGGCAGGTCACTCGACGCCCCGATCCACGCGATCGTCTCGCCTTCGACGACGACCGCGCCGTCGTCCACCAGCCCGTATTCCTCGCCCACCATCGTGGCGAGCCGCGCGTTGCGCCAGACGCTGGCCGTCACGGCTGCACCTCGAACCACAGCGCGCCTGGCGTCGTGAAGTCGATCCGTTCTTCCGCCGGCATGATGTTCCACGCGAGCGTGCGCGGCGGGATCGTGATGCGCACTTCGACGGCCATGAACGTGATGGCGTGCTCGTGCGAATACACGCCGACCAGCGCGCCTTTGCGGCCCGTGCGCTCGTGCCGTCCCTTGACCCGTTCGACACGGCCTTCGCGCCCGAGCAACATCAGGTTGAAATCCTGGGTGGGACCGGCCAGCAGGTCGCACTCCACCTTCGCGCCGCCATCGAAGCGGAACGGCTCGGAGTCGGTGTGCAGCGAATGGCCGTGCCCGTCGACGCGCAGCTTCACGCCGCCGCCCGAGAGCACGGCGAACCAGCGCGCCACGCCGGGGTACGACGAGAACGGCCCGTCGCGCTCGATGTCGGCCACGGATACACGCACGCTCCAATCATCGCGGTGCGGCCAGAACAGCAGTTCGCGCGCCACCCCGCCGCCGTTCTTCCACGGCGTCGCGAACACCTCGTCCAATCGAACTTCGTGCCAGTTCATGCCTGGAATTGCCCTGCGAAACTGTAGCGCGTCCCGGGATAGACGAGCCGCGCGACGCTCGCCACGTTCGCGCCGCTGACGGTGCGCCGCCTCATCACCAGGCACGGCTCGGTGCGCTTGATGCCGAGCTGGGCGGCTTCCCCGGCGCTGGGCAGGCACGCTTCGATCGAATAACTCGCCTCCGTGAGCGGCGCGTGCCGCAGCAGGTGCAGGGTCGGCGAGACCTGGGTGAAATCAGTGTCGAGGTAGCGCGGCGCGGCCACGGGATTGACGTGGCGGTCTTCGTACTGGATCGGCACGCCGTTTTCCATGTGCACGAGGACCGTGTGGAACACCGCCGCGCCCTTGCGCAGCCCAAGCGCTTTCGCCACGTCCGCGGTGGCCTTCTCCCGTGCTGCCTGCAGCACACGCGCCGTGTGCACGTGCCCGCGCTCGGCGACTTCCTCGTGGATGTCGCGGATCGTCAGGCGCGACGAGATGCGATGCAGCGCGGCCACGCGCGTGCCCGAGCCCTGCACGCGATCGACGAAGCCCTCGCCCGCCAGCTCGCGCAGCGCGCGATTCACCGTCATCCGGCTCACGCCGAACGTCTGCATGAGCGCGGCTTCGCTGGGGACGACGTCGCCCGGCCGCCACTGGCCGCTCGCGATATGGCCGCGGATCCACGCCTTCACCTGCTCGTAGATCGGGTAGTCGGCCGGCAGGTCGTTCTTGCCCATGGGCCCGAGCATACCCCCGTTGACACGAGTTGTATAGACAACTTAACATGCGCGCAATTTCCGGGAGACCCCGATGTCCGACCTTTCGCAATCGCGCTTCATGGCCAGCAAGCCGCGCACCGTGCATGCGCCGCAGGGCGCGCAATTGAGCTGCGCCAACTGGCAGATCGAGGCGGCTTACCGCATGATCCAGAACAACCTGGACCCCGCCGTGGCCGAGAACCCGCAGGAGCTCGTCGTCTACGGCGGCATCGGCAAGGCCGCGCGCAACTGGCCCTGCTTCGACGCGATCCTCGATTCGCTCAAGCAGCTCAAGCCCGACGAGACGCTGCTCGTGCAGTCGGGCAAGCCGGTCGGCGTCTTTCGCACGCACACCGGCGCGCCGCGCGTGCTCATCGCCAACTCCAACCTCGTGCCGAAATGGGCCACTTGGGAGCACTTCAACGAGCTCGACCGCGCGGGCCTGATGATGTACGGCCAGATGACGGCGGGCAGCTGGATCTACATCGGCACGCAAGGCATCGTGCAGGGCACGTATGAAACCTTCGTCGAGGCCGGGCGCCAGCATTTCGGTGGCGACATGTCCGGGCGCTGGATCCTGAGCGCGGGCCTGGGCGGCATGGGCGGGGCGCAGCCGCTGGCCGCATCGTTCGCGGGCGCCTGCTCGCTGATGGTCGAATGCCGGCAGTCGCGCATCGACTTCCGCTTGCGCACGAAGTATCTCGACAAACAGGCGAAGGACCTCGACGAAGCACTGGCCTTGATCGCGCAACACACAGTGAAGAAGGAAGCGGTGTCGATCGGCCTGTGCGGCAACGCGGCCGACATCGTTCCCGAGATCCTGCGGCGCGCGAAGGCCGGCGGCGCGAAGCCCGACATGGTGACCGACCAGACTTCCGCGCACGACATCATCAACGGCTACCTGCCGCGCGGCTGGTCGCTCGAACAGTGGGAAGCGGCGCAGAAGGATCCGGCGCAGCACGCGCAGCTGACGCAAGCCGCCGGCGAATCGTGCGCGCAGCACGTGCGCGCGATGCTCGAGTTCCACGCGATGGGCGTGCCCGTCGTCGATTACGGCAACAACCTGCGGCAGGTCGCGAAGGACTTCGGCGTCGCGAACGCGTTCGACTATCCGGGGTTCGTGCCGGCGTACATCCGCCCGCTGTTCTGCCGCGGCATCGGCCCCTTCCGCTGGGTCGCGCTGTCGGGCGACCCGGAGGACATCCGCAAGACCGACGCGAAGATGAAGGAACTGTTCCCGGACAACAGGCACCTGCATCGCTGGATCGACATGGCGCAGTCGCGCATCAGCTTCCAGGGCCTGCCCGCGCGCATCTGCTGGATCGGTCTCGGTGAGCGCGACAAGGCCGGGCTCGCGTTCAACGAGATGGTCGCGCGCGGCGAATTGAAAGCGCCGATCGTCATCGGCCGCGACCACCTCGACAGCGGCTCGGTCGCGTCGCCCAACCGCGAGACCGAAGCGATGAAGGACGGCAGCGATGCCGTGAGCGACTGGGCGCTGCTCAACGCGCTGCTCAACACCGCCAGCGGCGCGACGTGGGTCAGCTTCCACCACGGCGGCGGCGTCGGCATGGGTTACTCACAGCACGCCGGCGTCGTGATCGTGTGCGACGGCACGAAGGAAGCCGCGGAGAAGATCGAGCGTGTGCTGTGGAACGACCCCGGCACCGGCGTCATGCGCCATGCCGACGCGGGGTACGAGATCGCGGTCGATTGCGCCCACGAAAAGGGGCTCGATCTGCCCGGGCTTTCGCTCTGATCTTTATGCCGGTGCGATGTGTCGCGCTTTAGGACCGTGACGGGACCGCCAATATCCGGCACAAGCCCGTATCACGCGTACAAGAATGAAATGACAGCGCCA
>DATBPW010000339.1:0-26669 GCA_036561125.1 Ramlibacter sp.
CAGAATTCTAAGCATGCGAGGTTTCGCGTTCCTTGTCGCGGCGTTCGTGACGTCCGTCGCGTGCGCCGCGCCCGGCTATTCGGTGTGGGGAACGTTCAAGTATCCGCCCGGATTCGACCATTTCGACTACGTCAACCCGAACGCCCCGAAAGGCGGTGAGCTGCGCATGGTCTCGGGCCTGCGCGTGTCGACGTTCGACAAGTACAACCCGTTCACGCTGAAGGGCCAGGAGCCGGCGTACGAATCGGACCTGCTCTTCGAGAGCCTGCTCACCGGCTCGATGGACGAGGTCGGCGTCGCGTACGGGCTGCTCGCCGACGATGTGGAAGTCGCGCCCGACGGGATGTCCGTCACGTTCCACCTGCGCAAGGAGGCGCGCTTCCACAACGGCGACCCGGTGCTCGCCGACGACGTGAAGTACAGCTTCGACACGCTCAACTCCAAGTACGCGTCGCCGATCATCTCGGGCCAGCTCGTCGACATCGCGGGCTGCGACGTGATCGACGAGTCGACGGTGCGCTACCGCTTCAAGCGCAAGGACCGCATGCTGCCGCTCACCGTCGGCGGACTGCCGGTGTTCAGCCGCAAATGGGGCGCGGTCGACGGCAAGCCCAAGCGCTTCGACCGGATCGTCACCGACATCCCGATCGCGACGGGGCCCTACAAGATCGGGCCGGTCGACTTCGGCAAGGACGTCACCTACGTGCGCGACGCGAACTACTGGGCGCGCAACCTGCCGGTGCGCCGCGGGATGAACAACTTCGACCGCATCGCCATCAAGATCTACCGGGACAACACGGCGCGGCTGGAAGCCCTCAAGGCGGGCGAGTTCGACCTCATGGAATTCTTTTCCGCGGGCGACTGGTTCCGGCGGCTCAACGGCAAGCGCATCGACAGCGGCGACCTCGTGAAGTCGCCCTTCACGCATCGGCGCCCCGACGGCTTCCAGAGCTTCGTGCTGAACCTGCGCCGCCCGAAGTTCCAGGACCGCCGCGTGCGCAAGGCGCTCGACCTCGCGCTGGACTACCAGTGGATGAACCGCATGCTGTTCCGCGGCGCGTACACGCGCGTCAACGGCATCTTCGGCAACACGGACTGCGAGGCCCAGGGCTCGCCTTCGCCCGCGGAAGTGAAGTTGATGGCGCCGTATCGCGACATCCTGCCGCCGGAGACCTTCGGTCCGATGACGGTGCAGCCGAGCACGGACCCGCCGAACTCGCTGCGCAACAACCTGCTCAAGGCGCGCGACCTGCTCGCGCAGGCGGGCTGGACTTATCGCGACGGCGCGTTGCGCAACCCGAAGGGTGAGCCGTTCGTGTTCGAGTTCCTCGATGCCGGTGGCAGCGCCGAGACGACGGTCGCGTCGTGGCAGCGCGCGCTGGAAAAACTCGGGATCACGATGAACGTGCGCCAGGTGGACTTCGCGCTGTACCAGGAGCGCATCGACGCGTTCGACTTCGACATGATCAGCATCGCCTACACGGGTACCCACTTGCCCGGGCAGGACTACATCGACCTGTTCGGCAGCAAGGCGGCCGCCGCGTCCGGGTCCAACAACTACGGCGGGATCAAGAGCCCGGCGGTCGATGCGCTGCTCACCGCGCTCACGGGCGCGGAAAAGCGCGACGACTGGCTCGCCGCGTGCCGCTCACTGGATCGCGTGATCGCGCACGAGTACTACATGATCCCGCAGTGGACGACCCGCGTGAGCCGCGTCGCGTACAGCGCGTGGAAGCTGGAACGGCCCGCCGCGGTGCCGCCGTATCCGCCCGACGGCCTGTCGTACCTCACCTGGCCGATGACGGTGTGGTGGGCGCGCATGCCCCCGATCACGAAGAAGTAAGGCGATGACGGCGTACATCCTCAAGCGAATCCTCCTCATGCTGCCGACGCTGTTCGGCGTGATCCTCGTGACGTTCCTGGTCACGCAGTTCGTCCCCGGCGGGCCCGTCGAGCAATTTCTTGCGGAAGCGCGCCGGGCGCAGCGCGGCGGCGAAGGCGGCAGCGCGTACCGCGGCGGGCAGGGCGTCGACCCGAAGAAGATCGCGGAGATCAAGAAGCTGTACGGCTTCGACAAGCCGCCGGCCGAGCGCTTCGTGAAGATGGTCGGGCAGTTCGCGCGCTTCGATCTCGGGCGCAGCTTCTTCCAGAACAAGGACGTGTGGGACCTGATCAAGGAGAAGCTGCCGGTGTCCATCAGCCTGGGGCTGTGGACCTTCTTCATCAGTTATCTCGTCGCGGTGCCGCTCGGCGTCGCGAAAGCCGTGCGGGCGGGAAGCAAGTTCGACCTGGTGACGACTCTCATCGTGCTGGTCGGCTACGCGATCCCGGGCTTCGTGCTCGGCGTCGCGTTGCTCGTGGTCTTCGGCGGGCAGCTCCAGTGGTTTCCCTTGCGCGGGCTCGTGTCGAGCAACTGGCACGAACTGTCGTGGCCTGCGCGCATCACCGACTACCTGTGGCACATCACGCTGCCGGTGACCGCGATGGTGCTCGGCAGCTTCGCCATCACGGCGATGCTCACCAAGAACGCGTTCCTCGAGGAAATCCGCAAGCAATACGTGCTCACCGCGCGCGCGAAAGGATTGCCGGAGCGCAAGGTGCTGTGGAAGCACGTGTTCCGCAACGCGCTCATCCCGATCGTCACAGGGTTCCCGTCGGCCTTCATCGGCGCGTTCTTCACGGGCGCGCTGCTGATCGAGACGCTGTTTTCGCTCGACGGCCTCGGCCTCCTGAGCTACGACAGCGTGATCCGTCGCGACTACCCGGTCGTGCTCGGCACGCTATTCTTCTTCACGTTGATTGGCCTCGTCACGAAGTTGATCAGCGACCTTTGCTATGTCTGGGTCGACCCCCGTGTCAAGTTCGATTGAATACGCGGGCGATGTGCCCGACGCCGCGCGCGCCCCGGAGATGGCGATTCGCCAGAGCCCGGCCGCGCGCGCGTGGCGCCGCTTCAAGCGGCACAAGCTCGGTTACTGGAGCTTCGTCGCCTTCTGCGCATTGGTGGTGGTGAGCCTGTTCGCCGATGTCCTGTCGAACGACAGGCCGCTCGTCGTCAAGTACAACGGCGGCTACTACTTCCCGATGGTGCACGACTATCCGGAGACGACCTTCGGCGGCGATTTCCAGACTCCCGCGGATTACCTCGACCCGTACGTGGAGCAGAAGCTCAACGCGAGCGGCAACTGGGCGCTGTATGCGCCCAACCCGTACGGGCCGAACACGCTGAACTATTTCGCGAAGCTGCCGAACCCCGCGCCGCCTTCGAGCGACAACTACCTCGGCACCGACGAGCGCGGGCGCGACATGCTCGCGCAACTGCTGTATGGCTTCCGCCTGTCCGTCTTCTTCGCGCTGGCCCTCACGGCCATCGGCGTGGCGATCGGCATCCTCACCGGCGCGATCCAGGGCTACTTCGCCGGCAAGACGGACCTGGCGTTCCAGCGCGTGATCGAGATCTGGTCGTCGATGCCGGAGCTGTACCTGCTGATCATCTTCAGCGCGATCTTCACGCCGAGCGTGGCGTTGCTCGTGGTGCTGCTGAGCCTGTTCGGCTGGATGGGGCTGTCCGACTATGTGCGCGCCGAGTTCCTGCGCAACCGGCAGATGGATTACGTCCGCGCGGCCCGCGCGCTCGGCGTCGGCAATGGCCGGATCATGTGGCGGCACATCCTGCCGAACAGCATGACGCCCGTCGTCACGTTCCTGCCGTTTCGCATGAGCGCGGCGATCCTTGCGTTGACGTCCCTCGACTTCCTCGGCCTCGGCGTGCCGCCCGGCACGCCGTCGCTCGGCCAGCTCCTGAGCCAGGGCAAGTCGAACATCGATGCGTGGTGGATCTCGATCGAGACCTTCGCGGTGCTGGTGCTGACGCTGCTGCTGCTCACGTTCATGGGCGACGCGCTGCGCGATGCGCTCGATCCGCGGAAGGCCGACGCATGACGCCGTTGCTGGACGTGAAAGGCCTGCGCGTCGCCTTCGCGGGCAAGGAAGTCGTGCACGCCATCGACTTTCGCATCGCGCCGGGCGAGAAGCTCGCGCTCGTCGGCGAATCCGGCTCGGGCAAGACCGTCAGCGCCCTCAGCATGCTCGGACTCGTGCCGAATGCGCGAGTCGGCGGCACGGCGATCCTCGCGGGCGAGGGCACCGTGCCGGCGCGTGACCTGCTGCAATTGCCCGAGCGCGAGTTGCTCGCGGTGCGCGGCCGTGAGATCGCGATGATCTTCCAGGAGCCGATGACGGCGCTCAACCCGCTGTACACCGTCGGCAACCAGGTGGCCGAAGTGCTGGAGCTGAAGGAAGGCCTGACGAAGCGCGAGGCGTGGCAAGGCGCGATCGAGGCCTTGAGGGCCACCGGCATCCCCGAACCCGAACGCCGCGCGGACGCGTACCCGCACCAGCTCTCCGGCGGCCAGCGCCAGCGCGCGATGATCGCGATGGCGCTCGCCGGTCGTCCGCGGCTGCTGCTTGCCGACGAACCGACGACGGCCCTCGACGTGACCTTGCGCGGGCAGATCCTCGAGTTGCTGGCGCAGATCCAGTCGCACAACGGCATGGCGATCCTGCTGATCACGCACGACCTGAACCTCGTGCGCAAGTTCGCCGATCGGGTGGCCGTCATGGAGAACGGCTACATCGTCGAGGAGGGAGCGGTTGCCGAAATCTTTCGCGATCCGAAGCATCCGTACACGCGCAAGCTCATCGAGAGCCGACCGGCGCGCGACGTCAGTGAAGGCAGCGTCAACCGGCCGCCGGTGATGCAGGCCCACGGCGTGCGCGTCAGCTACCCGGTGGCGCTGCCGGGCATCCGCGGCTGGTTTCGCAAAGGCCAGTTCGTCGCGGTGCAGGATGCGCGCTTCGAGATCCGGCCCGGCCGCACGCTGGGCGTAGTCGGTGAATCCGGGTCGGGCAAGTCGACGCTGGCGCTGGCCGCGCTGGGGTTGATGCCGCACGGGGGCGAGCTCGACGTCGTCGGGCGCCGCTGGGGCCCCGACGCCGCTTCGAACAAATCGATCCGCCGCGTGGTGCAGGTCGTGTTCCAGGACCCGTACTCGTCGCTGTCGCCGCGCATGACCGTCGAGGAAATCGTCGGCGAGGGCTTGCTGGTTCACGAGCCCGCGCTCGATGCGGCGGCGCGCCGCGAGCGTGTACGCGAAGCGCTCGCGGACGTCGGGCTGGCCGAGCGCCAGTTCCCGGGCCTGCTCCACCGCTATCCGCACGAGTTCTCGGGCGGCCAGCGCCAGCGGCTGGCCGTGGCGCGCGCGCTGATCGTCAATCCGCAACTGCTCGTGCTCGATGAGCCCACCAGCGCGCTCGACGTCACGATCCAGAAGCAGGTCTTGAATTTGCTCCAGAGGCTCCAACGTGAGAAGGGCCTGAGCTACCTCCTGATCACCCACGACGTCGACGTGATCCGGGCCATGGCCCACGACGTGGTGGTGATGAAGGACGGCGCGATCGTCGAAAGCGGCACCGTCCGGGAAGTGCTGGACGCCCCGAAAGAGGAATACACGCGAATTCTGGTCGCGGCCGCCGGCTGAGCTGGCGGCCCGACGAGGGCCAAATTCGCTGCAAGCCGTTGCAAATCAAGGGCTTGCAAGGTACAATAGTTGCTTCTCGACCACGAATGACGGGCGGAACCAACCGCCCGTTTTTTATGGTCGATCGATTTTGGAGGCTTGTACAGCAAGGATGGCACTGCAGGACGTCGTCGAGCAGACCGTGACCGGACTCGGTTACGACCTCGTGGAGGTGGAGCGATCCGCCGGGGGGCTGCTGCGCGTGACGATCGACCAGCAGTGGCAGCCGGGCCGTGCGGAGCAGTCCGTCGACGTGGACGACTGCGAAAAGGTGAGCCGCCAACTGCAGTACGCGCTGGAAGTCGAAGGCGTCGAATACAAGCGCCTGGAGGTGTCGTCGCCGGGAATCGACCGGCCGTTGAGGAACGAAGCCGATTTCGACCGCTTCGCCGGCGCGGTGGTGGACATCACGCTGAAGAAGCCGGTGGGCGAAGCGGCTTCGGGCCACGTTGCCGCGAACCGCAAGAAGTTTCGCGGCACGCTGGAAAAGGCCGGCGCTGCGTGGCAAGTGGTGTGGAGCGACGCTCCGGAAGAAAAGCCGGGCCGCCGCGTGAGCAAGAAGAAGGCGCCTGCACCGTTGCAGGCAATGGGTTTTACGCTGGACGAAGTGAAGGAAGCGCGTCTGGCGTCGATCGTGGATTTCAAGGGCCGCAAGAAGGCCGGTGCGCAAGGAGAGTAGTGACATGAACCGCGAACTGTTGATGCTGGTGGAAGCCATTTCGCGCGAGAAGAACGTCGAGCGCGACGTCGTGTTCGGCGCGGTGGAGTCCGCCCTCGCGCAGGCCACCAAGAAGCTCTACGAAGGCGAAGTCGACATCCGCGTGGCGATCGACCGCGAGAGCGGCGACTACGAGACGTTCCGCCGCTGGCTCGTCGTGCCCGACGAGCAGGGCCTGCAGAACCCCGATGCCGAAGAGATGCTGATGGACGCCAAGGACCGCGTCGAGGACGTGGAACCGGGCGACTACATCGAGGAGCCGGTGGATTCCGTGCCGATCGGCCGAATCGGCGCGATGGCGGCCAAGCAGGTGATCCTGCAGAAGATCCGCGACGCCGAGCGCGAGATGCTGCTGAACGACTTCATGTCGCGCGGCGACAAGATCTTCGTGGGCACCGTCAAGCGCATGGACAAGGGCGACATCATCGTCGAGTCGGGCCGCGTCGAAGGGCGCCTGCGCCGCGGCGAGATGATCCCCAAGGAGAACCTGCGCAACGGCGACCGCGTCCGCGCCATGATCATGGAAGTGGACCTGACGCTGCGCGGCGCACCGATCATCCTGTCGCGCGCGGCGCCCGACTTCATGATCGAGCTGTTCCGCCAGGAAGTGCCCGAGATCGAACAGGGCCTGCTCGAGATCAAGAGCTGCGCGCGCGACCCCGGCTCGCGCGCCAAGATCGCCGTCGTGTCGCACGACAAGCGCGTCGACCCGATCGGCACCTGCGTCGGCGTGCGCGGCTCGCGCGTGAACGCGGTGACCAACGAACTCGCCGGCGAGCGCGTCGACATCGTGCTGTGGTCCGAAGACCCGGCGCAGTTCGTGATCGGTGCACTGGCGCCGGCGAACGTCTCGTCGATCGTCGTCGATGAAGAAAAGCACGCGATGGACGTGGTGGTCGACGAGGAGAACCTCGCGATCGCGATCGGCCGCGGCGGCCAGAACGTGCGGCTCGCATCGGAGCTGACCGGCTGGAAGATCAACATCATGGACGCGAACGAATCGGCGCAGAAGCAGGCCGAGGAGTCCAGCGGCATCCGCGCGCTGTTCATGGAGAAGCTCGACGTCGACGAGGAGATCGCCGACATCCTCATTTCCGAAGGCTTCACCAGCCTCGAAGAGATCGCCTACGTGCCGATCCAGGAAATGCTCGAGATCGAAGCCTTCGACGAAGACACGGTGAACGAGCTGCGCGCCCGCGCCAAGGACGCGCTGCTCACGATGGAGATCGCGCGCGAAGAGAGCGTCGAGGAAGTCTCGCAGGACCTGCGCGACCTCGAAGGGCTCAACCCGCAACTCATTGGCAAGCTCGCCGAATCCGGCGTGCACACGCGCGACGACCTGGCCGACCTGGCCGTCGATGAATTGACCGATATCACGGGCCAGTCCGCGGACGAGGCCAAGACCCTGATCATGAAGGCGCGCGAACACTGGTTTACCGGTGCGGCGGCAACCCATGAGTAACGGGAGGCACAAGAACACATGTCCAGTACCACCGTCGCAGAGTTCGCCGCAGAACTCAAGAAATCTCCCGACCTGCTGCTCGAGCAGCTGCGCAGCGCCGGCGTCGCCAAATCGGCCACGACCGACGCGCTGAGCGAAGCCGACAAGCAGCGGCTGCTCGGCTACCTGAAGGCCAGCCACGGCACCGCCGCGGCCGGGTCCGAACGCAAGAAGATCACGCTGACCAAGAAGTCCACCAGCGAGATCAAGCAGGCCGATGCCAGCGGCAAGGCCCGCACCATCCAGGTCGAAGTGCGCAAGAAGCGCACCTTCGTCAAGCGCGAGGAAGGCGGCGACACGGCCGTCATCGAGGCGCCCGAACAGGAAGCGCCCGCGCCGTCAGCGCCGCGCGTCGACGAAGCCGAACTCGCGCGCCGCGAGGAAGAGGCGCGCCGCCAGGCCGAACTGATCCGCCGCCAGGAGGAAGACCTCGCCACCAAGCGCCGCGAGCGCGAGGAGGCGGAAAAGCGCGAACGCGAAGAATCCGAGCGCGCCGCGGCGCGGGTGGAAGAAGCCAGGCGCGCCGAGGTGCACGAGGAAAAGGCCACGGCGGCGCAGGAGGCCGAAGCCGCCGAGCGCGCGAAGGTGCAGGCCGAGGCGCGGGCGAAAGCGGACGCCGAAGCGAAGGCGCGCGCCGCGGAGGAATCCGAGCGCGCGAATGAACTCGCCGAGCGGCGCCGCAAGGCAGAGGCCGAAGCGGCCGCCATCCGCTCGATGATGTCCGCGCCCAAGAAGGTCCTCGTGGCCAAGAAGCCCGAAGAACCGAAGCCGATTGCGAAGACCGCCGAAACCACGGCCAAGCCCGCTGCCAAGGGCACGCTGCACAAGCCGACGGTGTCGCGCCCGGGCACGCAGGCGCCTGCGGCCCCCGGCGGCGGCAAGGAAGTCAAGTCCGCCAAGCTCTCGTCGAGCTGGGCCGGCGACCCCGCCAAGAAGAAGGCGATCCCCACACGCGGTGATGCGTCGGGCGGCGTCGGTCGCAATTCGTGGCGTGGCGGCCCGCGCGGCCGCCGTGGCGCGCGCGACGACCGCGAAGATCACGTGCAAGCCGCGCCGGTCGAACAGCGCGTCATCGAAGTGCACATCCCGGAGACGATCACCGTCTCCGAGCTTGCGCACAAGATGGCCGTCAAGGCGTCCGAAGTCATCAAGCACTTGATGAAGCTCGGCCAGATGGTCACGATCAACCAGTCGCTGGACCAGGACACGGCCATGATCGTGGTCGAGGAAATGGGCCACAAGGCGATGGCCGCGGCGCTGGACGACCCCGAGGCGTTCACCGAAGAGGACACCGGCACCGAGGCCGAGGCGCAGCCGCGCGCCCCGGTGGTCACCGTCATGGGCCACGTCGACCACGGCAAGACCTCGCTGCTCGACTACATCCGCCGCACCAAGGTCGCGGCGGGCGAAGCGGGCGGCATCACGCAGCACATCGGCGCTTACCACGTCGAGACGCCGCGCGGCCAGATCACGTTCCTCGACACGCCGGGCCACGAGGCCTTCACGGCGATGCGCGCCCGCGGTGCGCAGGCCACCGACATCGTGATCCTCGTGGTCGCGGCCGATGACGGCGTGATGCCGCAGACGCGCGAGGCGGTGAAGCACGCGAAGGCGGCGGGCGTCCCCATCGTGGTCGCAGTGAACAAGATCGACAAGCCCGAAGCCAACCCCGAACGCGTCAAGCAGGAGCTGGTCGCCGAGGAAGTGGTGCCCGAGGAATACGGCGGCGATTCGCCGTTCGTGAGCGTCTCGGCGCGCACGGGCGAGGGCGTCGAGGACCTGCTCGAGCAGGTGCTGCTCCAGGCCGAAGTGCTGGAATTGAAGGCGCCCATCGACGCGCTGGCCAAGGGCCTCGTGATCGAAGCGCAGCTGGACAAGGGCCGCGGCCCGGTCGCGACCATCCTCGTGCAATCGGGCACCCTGAAGGTCGGCGACGTCGTGCTCGCGGGCCAGACCTACGGCCGCGTGCGCGCGATGCTCGACGAGGACGGCAAGACCGTGAAGGACGCCGGCCCGTCGATGCCGGTGGAGATCCAGGGCCTGACGGACGTCCCGCAAGCCGGCGACGAGTTCATGGTCCTCACCGACGAGCGGCGTGCGCGCGAAATCGCCACCTACCGCGCGGGCAAGTTCCGCAACACGAAGCTCGCGAAGCAGCAGGCCGCCAAGCTGGAGAACATGTTCACCGACATGACCGCCGGCGAAGTGAAGATGCTGCCGATCATCGTGAAGGCCGACGTGCAAGGCTCGCAGGAGGCGCTGGCGCAGTCGCTGCTGAAGCTGTCCACCGGGGAAGTGAAGGTGCAGCTGGTGTACGCGGCCGTGGGGGCGATCTCCGAATCGGACATCAACCTGGCGATCGCCTCGAAGGCCGTCGTGATCGGCTTCAACGTGCGTGCCGATGCCGGCGCGCGCAAGCTGGCCGAGAACAACGGCATCGACATCCGCTACTACAGCATCATCTACGACGCCGTCGACGAATTGAAGACCGCGATGTCGGGCATGCTGGCGCCCGAGAAGAAGGAAGAGGTCATCGGCTCCGCGGAGATCCGCACGGTGTTCGTGGCTTCCAAGATCGGCACGGTGGCCGGCTGCATGGTGACGTCCGGCATGGTCACGCGCAGCGCGCACTTCCGCCTGCTGCGCGACAACGTGGTGATCTACACCGGCGAGCTCGAGTCGCTCAAGCGGGTGAAGGACGACGTGCGCGAAGTCAAGGAAGGCTTCGAGTGCGGCATCAAGCTCAAGGGCTACAACGACATCAAGGAAGGCGACCAGCTCGAGTTCTTCGAGGTCAAGGAAGTCGCGCGGACGCTCTAAGCGATGAAGAAGCAGCCGTCCAAGCCGAATCGCTCCTTCCAGGTCGCGGACCAGATCCAGCGCGACCTGGCGGAGCTCATTCGCGAGGTCAAGGACCCGCGGCTCGGCATGGTGACGATCAACTCCGTCGAGGTCACGCCCGACTACGCGCACGCCAAGGTCTACTTCAGCGTGCTCGTGGGCGACCCGCATGAATGCGAGGAAGCGTTGAACCACGCGGCGGGCTTCCTGCGCAGCGGCCTGTTCAAGCGCCTGCACATCCACACTGTGCCGACGCTGCACTTCAATTTCGACCGCACGACCGAGCGCGCCGCCGACATGAACGCGCTGATCGCGCGCGCCGTCGCATCCCGTTCCAAGGTCGAAGAGTAGCGATGTCCGCGCCACGCACCAGGGTGCAACGGCGCCCTGTGCATGGGGTGTTGTTGCTCGACAAACCACTCGGCCTTTCGAGCAACCAGGCGTTGCAGAAGGCCAGGGGGTTGCTGCGCGCCGAAAAGGCGGGCCACACGGGAACGCTCGATCCCCTGGCGACCGGCGTGCTGCCGCTGTGTTTCGGCGCGGCGACGAAGTTCGGGCAGCTCCAGCTCGATGCGGACAAGACCTATGAAGCCACGCTCAAGCTCGGGGTGAAGACAACGACCGGCGATGCGGAAGGCGAGCTCCTTGAGACGCGCGCCGTTCCTGAACTCACCGCCGTGCGCCTCGAGGCCGTGACGAACCGCTTCACCGGCTCCATCCGCCAGGTCCCCCCCATGCACAGCGCGTTGAAGAGGGACGGCAAGCCGCTCTACGAATACGCGCGCGCCGGCCAGGAAGTCGAACGCGAGCCACGCGACGTCGTGATCCGTTCCCTGAAGCTCTCGCTCATGGATGCCGCGACGATCAAGCTCGTCGTCACCGTGAGCAAGGGCACCTACATTCGCACGCTCGGCGAAGACATCGGCGAGACGCTGGGCTGCGGCGGGCATCTCACTGCCCTGCGCCGCACCGCGTCCGGCGGCATCGGCGTGGACCAGTGCGTCACGCTCGAAGCGCTCGAGGCGATGGGCGACGACGAACGCCTTGCGCTGCTGCGTCCCGCCGAATCGCTCGTCGCCGATCACACGCGTGTCACGCTGCGCGAGGACGATGCGGCGCGGTTCCTGTCGGGCCTGCGCCGCCGCGGCGACTGGCACGACGAGCCGCGCGTCGCGGTGTTCTCGCCCGACGCATTCCTCGGCACGGCCCATGTGAAGGCCGGCGAACTCATCCCGGGGCGGCTGCTGAGCCCCATCGAAATCCAGCAGATCCTGCACACCGCATCATGAACACCCATCAAATCCGCAACATCGCCATCATCGCGCACGTCGACCACGGCAAGACCACCATGGTCGACCAGCTCCTGCGCCAGTCGGGCACCTTCGCCGAGCACGAGAAGGTGGTCGACACCGTCATGGACAACAACGCGATCGAGCGCGAGCGCGGCATCACCATCCTTGCCAAGAACTGCGCCGTGTCGTGGAAGGGCACGCACATCAACATCGTCGACACGCCCGGCCACGCGGACTTCGGCGGCGAGGTGGAACGCGCTTTGTCGATGGTCGACGGCGTGCTGCTGCTGATCGACGCGCAGGAAGGCCCGATGCCGCAGACGCGCTTCGTCACGAAGAAGGCGCTGGCGCTCGGCCTGCGCCCGATCGTCGTGGTGAACAAGGTCGACAAGCCCGGCTCGAACCCGGACAAGGTGATCAACGAAGCCTTCGACCTGTTCGACAAGCTCGGGGCCACCGACGAACAGCTCGATTTCCCGGTGGTGTATGCCTCGGGCATCAACGGCTGGTCGTCGCTGGAAGAGGGTGCGGCGGGCGAGCAGTGGGGGCCGGACATGTCGGCCCTCTTCGACACGATCCTGAAGCACGTGCCCGAGCACGAAGGCGACCCCGCCGCGCCGCTGCAACTGCAGATCTCGGCGCTCGACTACTCCACGTTCGTCGGCCGCATCGGCGTGGGCCGCGTCAACCAGGGCACGATCCGCCCGATGATGGACGTTCTGGTGATGGAAGGGCCTGACGGCAAGCAGGTCAAGGGCCGCGTCAACCAGGTGCTGACGTTCGAAGGCCTGACCCGCGTGCAGGTGAAGGAAGCGGGCCCGGGCGACATCGTGCTGGTCAACGGCATCGAGGAGGTCGGCATCGGCGTGACCGTGACGGACCCGCTCGACCCGAAGCCGCTGCCGATGCTGAAGGTCGACGAGCCCACGCTCACGATGAATTTCTGCGTCAACACGTCGCCGCTGGCGGGCCGCGACGGCAAGTACGTCACCAGCCGCCAGATCTGGGACCGCCTGCAGAAGGAACTGCAATCGAACGTCGCGCTGCGCGTCAGTGAAACGGGCGAAGAAGGCGTGTTCGAGGTGATGGGCCGCGGCGAACTGCACCTGACGATCCTGGTCGAGAACATGCGGCGCGAAGGCTACGAGCTCGCCGTGTCGAAACCGCGGGTCGTGTTCCACGAGGAGAACGGCGTGAAGCTCGAGCCGATCGAGCTCGTCACCGTCGACGTCGAGGACCAGCACCAGGGCGGCGTGATGCAGGCGCTGGGCGAGCGCAAGGGCGAGCTGGTGAACATGGAGCCGGACGGCCGCGGCCGCGTGCGCCTGGAATACCGCATTCCCGCGCGCGGGCTCATCGGCTTCTCGAACGAGTTCCTGAACCTCACGCGCGGCTCGGGCCTGATCTCCAACATCTTCGACTGCTGGGAGGCTTACAAGGGCGAGATCGCGGGCCGCAAGAACGGCGTATTGATCTCGATGGACGACGGCGAGATCTTCACCTACGCGCTGGGCAAACTCGACGACCGCGGCCGCATGTTCGTCAAGCCGAACGACCTCGTGTACGAAGGCATGATCGTCGGCATCCACAACCGCGACAACGACCTCGTGGTGAACGCCACGCGCACGAAGCAGCTGACGAACTTCCGCGTGTCGGGCAAGGAAGACGCGATCAAGGTCACGCCGCCCATCGAGCTCACGCTGGAATACGGCGTGGAGTTCATCGAGGACGACGAGCTGGTCGAAGTCACGCCCAAGACGATCCGCCTGCGCAAGCGCTTCCTGAAGGAGCACGAGCGCAAGCGCGCGTCGCGGGAGCTGCAGGCCGCATGACGCGCACGGCCGGCCCGAAGCGTCATAGCGCCGCAGCGCTTCGCGCGGAGGCTTGCTGATGAGGCTGACGCACGGCCAGGCCGTGGTCGGGATGGTCGCGGTGACCTTGATGTGGTCGATCGCGGGCGTGGTCACGCGCCAGCTGGAGCAGGCGCGCAGTTTCGAAGTCACCTTCTGGCGCAGCTTCTTCACCGTGCTGTCGCTGCTGGTCATCCTGCCGCTCTTCCAGGGCCGCGAGGTGTTCGCGAAGATCCGCCGCGGCGGCTGGCCGCTGTGGCTGTCGGGCGTGTGCTGGAGCGTGATGTTCACCGCGTTCATGGTCGCGCTCACGCTCACGAGCGTGGCGAACGTGCTCGTCACGATGGCTTCGGCGCCGTTCCTCACGGCATTGATCGCGCGCGTCACGATCGGCAACCGCATCCCGGCGCGCACGGCCGTGGCGATCCTGTGCGCCGGCGCAGGCATCGCCTATATGTACGGCTCGCAGATGTCCGCGGGCGGCCTTGCCGGCACGCTGGTGGCGATGTTCGTGCCCGTCGCGGGCGCGGTGAACTGGACGGTGACGCAGCGCTCGCATGCGCACGGCCGCGACGTCGACCTCGTCCCCGCCGTGCTCGTCGGTGCCGCGATCTCGTGCGCCGTGACGCTGCCGCTCGCGATGCCGTTCCGCGCGTCGGGCCACGACGTCGCGCTGCTGGCGCTGCTCGGCCTCGTGCAACTGGCGATCCCGTGCGTGCTGTCGGTGGTGTGCGCGCGCGTGCTCAAGGCGCCGGAGCTTTCGCTGCTCGGCTTGCTCGAGGTGATCTTCGGGATCATCCTCGCGTGGTGGGGCGCGGGCGAGGCGCCGACGCCGACGGTGCTCACCGGCGGCTCCCTCGTGATCGGCGCATTGATGTTCAACGAACTGGCGGGATGGAGGCAACGGGCGTGAGCGACGAAGTGATCCTCGAAGTGCGGGGCCGTGCCGGCCTCATCACGCTGAACCGGCCGCGCGCGATCAACGTGCTGTCGCTGGACATGATCCGCATCGTGACGGCGGCGCTGCTGGCGTGGCGCGAGGACGAATCGATCGAATTCGTCGCGGTGCGCGGGATGGGCGGGGACGGCCCGTTCGGTCACTTCTGCGCCGGCGGCGACATCCGCTTCTTCCACGAGGCCGCGCATGCCGGGGACCCGCGCCTGGAAGACTTCTTCACCGAGGAATACGAGCTCAACTTCGTCGTCAACACGTTCCCGAAGCCGTATGCGGTGTTCATGGACGGCGTGGTGATGGGCGGCGGCATGGGCATCTCGGGCCATGCGCGCCAGGCCGCGACGCTGCGCATCGCCACCGAGCGCACGAAGATGGCGATGCCGGAGACGAACATCGGACTGTTCCCCGACGTCGGCGGCGGCTATTTCCTGTCGCGCTGCCCCGGCCACATCGGCGAGTACCTCGCCCTCACCGGCCAGACGATCGGCGGCGCCGACGCGATCTATGCGGGGCTGGCCGATGCGGTCGTGCCATCGAGCGGGCTCGCGTCGCTGTGGGAGTCGATCTCGGGCGAGGGCGGCGTCACGCCGGGCCCGGGGATGGCGCTCAAGGAATCGTTCCTGGCGCGGCACGAGGACGACATCGAACGCCTGTTCACGCTGCAAGGCGTCGGCGACATCGTCGGTGCGCTGGAGGCCGACCCGTCGGACTTCGCGCAGCACGCGGCGCAGCTGCTGCGCAAACGTTCGCCGTTGATGCTGCACGTGACGCTCGAGCAGTTGCGCCGCGCGCGCACGATGACGCTGTCGCAGGCGCTGCGCATGGAGCGCGGCATGATGCGCCACTGCTTCCACCTGCGGCCGGGCGCCGCGAGCGAGACGGTCGAAGGCATCCGCGCGCTCGCCATCGACAAGGACCATGCGCCGCGCTGGAACCCGGCGCGCATCGAGGACGTCACGCCGGCGATGGTGCAGTCGTTCTTCGAGCCGCCGTGGCCCGCGTACGCGCACCCGCTGCGCGACCTGCCCTAGGACTTCGGCTCGGTCTGCTGGTAGACCGCCTGCGCCAGCTCGAGCAACTGGCCGCGCGGCAACTGCGCCGTGAGCGCGCAGCCGAAACCCTGGTCGACCCAGTAGAACGCGGGCACCGGGCCGTCGCCGGAGAAGCGGAACGCCGTTTCCCTGGTGTTGAGTTTCTTGTCCCCGTCCTGGATCGCGCCGAGATAGAGCGTCAGGCGCTGCCCGCTCGCGTTCTGGTACATGAACTGCGCCCGCGCGCCGCCTTCGCCCGGCAGCAGCCGGCCGCCCAGCAGGTCGTAGCCGTGCGAGTGCAGGTCGGGCACCTTGAGCGGGCGGCCCACGCGCTTGGACAGCCATTGCACGAGATGCGCCTGCTGGTCGGCGGTGACTTCGACCGGGTGCTTCACTTCCGGCTGGTACACGACGTACGCCACCGCCGCCTGCCGCGCGAACTGCTGCCCGGGGGAGGCCGTGCCGAAGCGCGTCCCGTATTCGAAATTGGCGAACCAGCCGAGGCCGAATGCCGCCACGACCGAAGCGGCCATGCCGGCCCAGCGCGTCCACTGCATCGCGGAATGGCGCAGCTCCTGCGCGCGCTCCGCGGCGGCGAGCAGGGAAGCGGGAGTCGTGACGAGGTCGGGGTGATCGAAGGCACGGCGCAGCGCATCGCGTTGCGACGTCCACGCGGCCACCGTTACCTGCGCCAGCGGATCGTTCGCCAGGCGGCGGCGCAACTCGGCCTCCCTGGCGGCCGGGATGTGGCCGTCGACCAGCGCGTGCAGGTCGTCTTCGTCGATCCTCGCGGCACTTTGTCGGGTGCTCATGTTTTTCTCCATCATTTCATCCGGCGCAGTTGCGGCTGGCCGGCAACGGGCCGGCTCGTCGCGCTCTCCGCACCATCCATCAATTCGCGCAGGCGCGCGCGTGCGCGCGACAGCCGCGACATCACCGTACCGATCGGGATACCCAGCACCTTCGCCGCTTCGCCGTAGCTCATGTCCTCGAGCGTGACGAGGAGCAGCACCGCGCGCTGGTCATCGGGCAGGCGCTGCAGGCAGCGCGTGAGGTCCAGCGCCGAATCCTTGTCGCCCTCGGGCGCGGGCAGCTCGGACTGGATGTCGTCGATCGGTGTCGCACCCGCCGTGGGCTGCACGATGCGGCGCTGGTTGATGTAGAGGTTGTGCATCAACGTGAAGAGCCACGCCCGCAGGTCGGTGCCCGCGAGCCACAGCTGCCACTTGACGCAGGCGCGCTCCAGCGTGTCCTGCACCAGGTCGTCGGCCGCCCATGCGTCACCCGTGAGCGCGCGCGCATAGCGGCGCAGCCCGGGCAGTTGTTCGATCACCAGTGTGCGTTCCATGGTCCTCGATTCAGGTGACGGGGCGAATTGGGCGCTCGGCACATGGGGGTGTCAACGGGATGCGCCCACCCCCGAAGCCTTGCGGCGCCGGGCGCCGGTGGCGGTGGGCAGCAGGGTGTCGAAGTGCACCGTGGCGCGGGCCAGCCGGCGGCGCGCCTCGGCTTCGCCGTAGAGCCGCGACGCCGCGTTCATCAGGTCGGGGCGCAGCGCCCACAGCGACTGCGCGTCCTGCGCGCTTTCGATGCGCAGCACCAGCTTCGATTGCTTCTTCTGCGCGTCGTCGCCGAGCACGTCGAGCATCGCGTCGCGCGCGTCCTCGAGGACATCGGACGGGTCGGACAGGACCGCATGGCCGGTCGTGAGCCAGTCGGAAATCGAGATACTGTGCAAGCCAGAACGGATCCAGAACATCGCGGGCGCTCCTTTGGAGGTTGCTTACCTCCATGAACACAGGGGAGCGCCCGTTTATTCCGCCGCATGCGTGGTGGGCGTTCAGCGATGCCGGTCCTTCATCGCGCGTTCGACCTCGCGCTTGCCCTCGCGGTCGCGGATGGTGTCGCGCTTGTCGTGCTCCGCCTTGCCGCGGGCCAGCGCCACCTCGCACTTCACCTTGCCGCCCTTCCAGTGCAGGTTCAGCGGCACGAGCGTGTACCCGCGCTGTTCGACCTTGCCGACGAGGCGGCGGATCTCGTCCTTGTGCATCAGGAGCTTGCGCGAGCGCGTCGCATCGGGGGTGACGTGCGTGGACGCGGTGTTCAGCGGGTTGATCTGCAGCCCGATCACGAACAGCTCGCCGTCCTTCACGACCACGTAGCCGTCGGTCAGCTGCGCCTTGCCGTCGCGCAGCGCCTTCACTTCCCAGCCCTGCAGCACGATGCCCGCCTCGTACTTCTCCTCGAAGAAGTAGTTGTAGGACGCCTTGCGGTTCTCGGCGATGCGGGCGGGACTCTCGTTCTTGTTGGACATGGGCTGACAGGTGGGGGCGCGCCCTCGTCACTACAATGCCGCGGGACCCCGAGCATTCTCCTATGAAAATCATCCACAAGTCCGTGCTGATCTGGTACAGCGCCGAGGAGATGTTCAGCCTGGTGACCGACGTGGAGCGCTACCCGGAATTCCTGCCGTGGTGCGACCGCGCATCGGTCTCCGAGGTGAGCGGGGCCGGTATGAAAGCGCAGATCGGGCTCGCGTTCGGCGGCATCCGCCAGACGTTCACGACGCGCAACGAACACGTGCCCGGCCGCGAGGTGAAGATCCGCCTGGTCGATGGCCCGTTCTCGCGCCTCGACGGCGACTGGAAGTTCATCCCGCTCGGCGGCGAGGCGCAGCGCGCCTGCAAGGTCGAACTGGAGATGTCCTACGGCTTCGACCACGTCGCGCTGGCGACGCTCATCGGCCCCGTGTTCGACAAGATCGCGGGCAGCCTCGTCGACGCGTTCGTCAAGCGCGCCGAAGACGTCTATGGCTGAAGCGATCGCCGTCACGATCGTCTTTTCGCCCGCGCCGCGCGAAACGTGCGAGTGGAACGTCGTGCTGCCCGCAGGCGGCACCGTGGCGGACGCGTTGGCCGCGTGCCCGTTTTTCGCGCAGTTCCCTTCGCTGCAGCCCGAGGCGCTTTCGCTCGGGGTCTGGGGCCGCAAGGCCGCGCCGCGCCAGCCGCTGCGCGACAGGGACCGCATCGAGGTTTACCGGCCGTTGAAAGTCGACCCGAAGGTCGCGCGGCGCGAGAGGTTCCGGCGCCAGGGCGCGCGCGCCGCGGGGCTGTTCGCCCGCAAGCGCTGAATCGTCAGTGCGGGCAGTCCCGCTTGATCACCTGTTCGAGTCGCTGGCGCTCGGCGGCAACCGCGGCATCGTCGAGGTACTCGCGCTCGCCGTTCGCATTGACGCGAGACATGCGCCCGCCGCCGGCGAGCGTGGCTTTCGACTCCTTGGCGCGCTGGCAGTTTTCGGCGGTGTCGTGCGCGGCTTGCATTTCCTGCGCCTTCTGTTTTTCCGCTTCGGCGTTCTGGACGGCCTTGCGCTTTTCGTCCAGCACCTTGTCGCGGCCCGAGATCCTCGGCATGGCGCCCGCGGGAGCGGAGGCCGCCGGCTGGGGGTCGGCTTCCACGGGACGGTTGCCGGGCTGCTTGAGGATCTTGTCCGGGGGCGTGCCGGGGGGCGGCGGCTGGTCGCTGAAGACCTTGCGCCCGCTCGGGTCCACCCACTGCCACTGCGCGAACGCGATGGGAGTGGCGACGCACGCGAGGACGACGAGGCCGGCGCGAAGCATGTTCATGGGCGCAGTGTAGCTCTGCGCTGTCGCGGGGCGCCAGAGGGGAAAGCGCGGGCGAGTGCAACTTCGCCACAGTGCGGGGATTCGGCGCCGCCCGCGCGGCGCGAAAAAGGACACGAGTACAATCCTTTTTTTGGAGCAACAGACATGCGCCTCCTTGGAAAAGCGCTGACCTTCGACGATGTGTTGCTGGTCCCCGCGTTCTCCCGGGTCCTGCCCAAGGACACCTCCCTCGCGACCCGTCTCTCCCGCAACATCACCCTGAACCTGCCGCTCGTGTCCGCCGCCATGGACACCGTGACGGAAGCGCGCCTGGCCATCGCCATCGCCCAGGAAGGCGGCATCGGGATCGTCCACAAGAACCTCACGGCGAAGCAGCAGGCCGCCGAAGTCTCGCGCGTGAAGCGCTACGAGTCGGGCGTGCTGCGAGACCCGGTCGTGATCACGCCGTCGCACACCGTGCGCCAGGTCGTGGACCTGTCCGAGCAGCTTGGCGTATCGGGTTTCCCGGTGGTCGACGGCGGCCGGGTGGTGGGCATCGTCACCGGGCGCGACCTGCGGTTCGAGACGCGCTATGACGTGCCGGTGTCGCAGATCATGACCCCGCGCGACAAGCTCGTCACGGTGCGCGACGGCACGAGCCTCGCCGAAGCGAAAGCGCTCCTGAACAAGCACAAGCTCGAGCGGCTGCTGGTCATCAACGATGCCTTCGAGCTCAAGGGCCTGATCACCGTCAAGGACATCACGAAGCAGACCAGCTTCCCGAATGCCGCACGCGACGCTTCGGGCCGCCTGCGCGTGGGCGCCGCTGTCGGCGTGGGCGAAGGCACGGAGGAGCGCGTCGAGGCGCTCGTGAAGGCCGGCGTCGATGCCCTGGTGGTCGACACGGCGCATGGCCACAGCCACGGCGTGATCGAACGCGTGCGCTGGGTGAAGAAGAACTACCCGGACGTCGACGTGATCGGCGGCAACATCGCCACCGGCGCCGCGGCGCTCGCGCTCGTGGAAGCCGGCGCCGATGCGGTCAAGGTCGGCATCGGGCCGGGCTCGATCTGCACGACGCGCATCGTCGCGGGCGTGGGGGTGCCGCAGATCACGGCCATCGACAACGTCGCGACCGCGCTGCAAGGCAGCGGTGTCCCGCTCATCGCCGACGGCGGCGTGCGCTATTCGGGCGACATCGCGAAGGCGATCGCCGCCGGTGCGAACACCGTCATGATGGGCGGCATGTTCGCGGGCACCGAAGAAGCCCCCGGCGAAATCGTCCTGTACCAGGGCCGCAGCTACAAGAGCTATCGCGGCATGGGCTCCATCGGCGCGATGCAGCAGGGCAGCGCCGACCGCTACTTCCAGGAAGCCACCACCGGCAACCCGAACGCCGACAAGCTCGTGCCCGAAGGCATCGAAGGGCGCGTGCCGTACAAGGGCTCGCTGGTGGCGATCGTGTACCAGCTGGCGGGCGGCGTGCGCGCCGCGATGGGCTATTGCGGTTGCGACAGCATCGAGAACATGCGGCAGAAGGCGGAGTTCGTGCAGATCACCGCGGCGGGCATGCGCGAGAGCCACGTGCACGACGTGCAGATCACGAAGGAAGCGCCCAACTACCGCGCCGAGTGATGAATCACGACAAGATCCTGATCCTCGACTTCGGGTCGCAGGTCACGCAGCTCATTGCCCGCCGCGTGCGCGAGGCGCACGTCTACTGCGAAGTGCAGCCGTGCGATGCCGGCGACGATTTCGTGCGCTCCTTCGCGGCGGACGGCCATCTCAAGGGCGTGATCCTGTCGGGCAGCCACGCGTCGCTGTGGGAGGACGAGACGCTGCGCGCGCCGCGCGCCGTGTTCGATCTCGGCGTCCCGGTGCTGGGCATCTGCTTCGGCATGTACGCGATCGCCGAGGCGTTGGGCGGCAAGGTCGAGGGCAGCACCAAGCGCGAGTTCGGCTACGCCGAGGTGCGAGCGCGCGGGCACACGAAGCTGCTCGACGGCATCCAGGACTACGTGACGCCCGAAGGCCACGGCATGCTGCACGTGTGGATGTCGCACGGCGACAAAGTCACGCAGATGCCGCCGGGTTTCAAGTTGATGGCGTCGACCGACTCGTGCCCGATCGCGGGCATGGCCGACGACGAACGCCGCATCTACGGCGTGCAGTTCCACCCGGAGGTGACGCACACGACGCAGGGCCGCGCGTTGATCGAGCGCTTCGTGCTGCAGCTGTGCGGCGCCAGGGCCGACTGGATCATGCGCGACCACATCGCCGAAGCCGTCGCGAAGATCCGCGAACAGGTGGGCGACGAGGAAGTGATCCTCGGCCTGTCGGGTGGCGTGGATTCGTCGGTCGCGGCCGCGCTGATCCACCGCGCCATCGGCGACCAGCTCACATGCGTGTTCGTCGACCATGGGCTGCTGCGCCTGCACGAGGGCGACATGGTCATGGACATGTTTGCGGGCAAGCTGAATGCGAAGGTCGTGCGCGTCGATGCGGGCGAGCTGTTCCTCGGCAAGCTCGCGGGAGTGGCCGATCCGGAGGCCAAGCGCAAGATCATCGGCGGGCTGTTCGTCGACGTGTTCAAGGCCGAGGCTGCGAAGATCAAGCAGGCGCACTCGCGCCATGTGGCGTGGCTGGCGCAGGGCACGATCTACCCCGACGTGATCGAATCGGGCGGCGCCAAGAGCAAGAAGGCCGTCACGATCAAGAGCCACCACAACGTGGGCGGGCTGCCCGGGCAGCTCGGCCTGAAGCTGCTCGAGCCACTGCGCGACCTGTTCAAGGACGAAGTGCGCGAACTCGGCGTGGCGCTCGGCCTGCCGCCGGAGATGGTGTATCGCCATCCGTTCCCGGGCCCGGGCCTCGGCGTTCGCATCCTCGGCGAGGTGAAGAAGGAATACGCGGAGCTCCTGCGCCGCGCCGACGCGATCTTCATCGAGGAGCTGCGCAACTTCACCGACCCGCAGACCGGCAAGAGCTGGTACGACCTCACGAGCCAGGCCTTCACGGTGTTCCTGCCGGTCAAGAGCGTCGGCGTCATGGGCGACGGCCGCACCTACGACTACGTCGTGGCGTTGCGCGCGGTGCAGACCAGCGATTTCATGACGGCCGACTGGGCCGAGCTGCCCTACGGATTGCTCAAGAAGGTGTCGAGCCGCATCATCAACGAGGTGCGCGGGATCAACCGCGTGACCTACGACGTGAGCAGCAAACCGCCCGCCACGATCGAGTGGGAGTGACCTGAATGTACATGCCGCCGCAGTTCGATTCGAAGAACGCCGACATCGCGGCGGAGCTGATGCGGGACTACGCGTTCGCATCGCTCGTGTCGAACGACGACGACGGCTTCCCTTACGTCACGCATCTTCCGCTGCATGCCGATCGCACTGACGGCAGCTTCGTGCTCTGGGGCCACTGCGCCAAGCCGAACGCGCATTGGCGCTACCTGCAGGCGCGGCCGAAGGCGCTGGCCGTGTTCATGGGGCCGCATGCGTATCTGTCGCCGCAGGTCTATCCCGATCTCGCGCGCGTGCCGACGTGGAACTACCTCGCGGTGCATTGCGCGGTGGAAGCGACACTGGTCGAGGACGAAACCGGCAAGGACCGGCTTCTCAAGAAACTGATCGGCGACCACGAGCCCGCGTACGCGCAGCAGTGGCGGGATCTCGGCCCGGACTTCCAGCGCAAGATGCTGGCCGGCATCGTCGGCTTCGAGCTGCGCGTCACCTCGTGGCAGTGCAAGGTGAAGATCAACCAGCACCGGCCGGAGTCGCATGCCGCCATGCGCAAGGCCTATGCGTCGGGCGACGAGGGCGCGCGCGCGCTGGCGCAATGGATGGAACGCCTGGAACTCGGAGGTTGAGATGAGAATGGTCTTCGGTGCCCTGAGCCTGCTGATCGTGGTCGCGATCATCGGCATCCTTGCGAAGAAACAGCTCGGCGCCGCCCAGCCGTCGGCCTCGTCGGGCGCGGCCACGACCCAGGGCGTCGCCGTGCCGACCGGCACGCCGAAGCAGCAGGTCGACCAATACAAGCAATCTGTCGAAAAGGCGATGCAGCAGTCGGCGCCGGTCGTCAACGACGACACCAAGTGAGCGACGAGCGCTTCATGGCGCTTGCGCTGGAGCAGGCGCGCGCCGCCGCGTCCGCGGGCGAAGTGCCCGTCGGTGCCGTCGTCGTGCGGGGCGGCGAAGTGATTGCGGCGGGCCGCAATTCACCGGTGTCCGACACCGACCCGACGGCGCATGCCGAGATCGTGGCGCTGCGCGCGGCGGCGCGCGAAACCGGCAACTACCGGCTCGACGGCTGCACGCTGTATGTCACGCTCGAGCCGTGCGCGATGTGCGTCGGCGCGATGCTGCACGCGCGGCTGGGGCGCGTCGTGTTTGGTGCGAAAGACCCGAAGACCGGCGCGGCGGGGTCGATCGTCGACTTGTTCGCGCAGCGTGAGCTCAATCACCGCAGCGTCGCCCAAGGCGGCGTGCTGCAGGATGAATGCGGCGCTGTGCTCGCGGATTTCTTCAAGGAGCGCCGGATGGAAGACAAGGCCGCGGGGCAGCCGCTGCGCGATGACGCCGTGCGCACGCCCGAAGACCGCTTCGCGAGCCTGCCCGGCTATCCCTGGCAGGCGCACTACGTCGCCGACCTGCCGTCACTGGCCGGGCTTCGCATGCACTACCTCGATGAAGGCCCGCGCGATGCCCCGGTCACGTGGCTGTGCCTGCACGGCAACCCGGCGTGGAGCTACCTGTACCGCAAGATGATCCCCGTGTTCCTCCAGGCAGGAGGCCGCGTCGTCGCGCCCGACATGATCGGCTTCGGCAAGAGCGACAAGCCGAAGAAGGATTCGGCGCACACGTTCACCTGGCACCGGCAGGTGTTGCTGGACTTCGTCGAACGGCTGGGCCTGCGCAACGTCGTGATGGCCGTGCAGGACTGGGGCGGCCTGCTGGGCCTGACGCTGCCGATGGCCGCGCCCGACCGCTACCGCGGGCTGCTCGTGATGAACACCGCGCTCGGCACCGGCGACGTCGCCCTTTCGCCGGGCTTCGTCGCGTGGCGCGAGATGTGCCGCACCAAACCCGACTTCGACATCGCACGCCTGTTCGCGCGGGGCAATCCGCAGATGAGCGCCGCCGAATGCGAGGCGTACAACGCGCCGTTCCCCGATCGCGGGCATCGCGCGGCGGTGCGCGTGTTTGCCTCGATCGTGCCCGAACGGCCCGGCGACGATGGCGCGGCCATTTCGCGCGAAGCCCGCGAATTCCTGCGCACGCGCTGGAGCGGCCAATCGATGATGGCCATCGGCGCGCAGGACCCGGTGCTCGGCCCGCCGGTGATGGAAGCCCTTCGCGCGGACATCCGCGGCTGTCCCGAACCGATGGTGCTGGCGCACGCGGGCCACTTCGTGCAGGAACACGGCGAGGAGATCGCGCGCGCGGCGGTGGGATACTTCCGCCCGTGAGCCGCATCTACGTCTTTTCCCCTTCCAGCGCCGTTTCCGACAAGTCCGTGATCGAACGCGGCGTACAGCGCCTGCGGGCGCTCGGGCATGAAGTCGAAGTCGACAAGGCTGCGCTCTCGCGCAAGATGCGTTTCGCCGGCGACGACGAGGCGCGGCTCGCCGGCATCCATCGCGCCGCCGGCAGTGGCGCCGACGTCGCGCTCATCACGCGCGGCGGCTACGGCCTCACCCGCCTGCTGCCGGACATCAAGTACAAGCTCGTCGCGAAGGCCATCGACAAGGGCATGCGCTTCGTCGGCCACAGCGATTTCACCGCGTTCCAGTGCGCCGTCCTGGCGCAGACCGGCCGCACGACGTGGTCGGGTCCCGCGCTCGGCGAGGACTTCGGCGGCGCAGGCGAGCCGGACGACATCATGCAGGCGTGCTTCGAAGACCTCGTGAGCGGGCAGGGCGAGGGCGCGGGGTGGCAACTTCCGAAAGCCGAAGCGCGCGAACGGGCGTTCGTCGCGAAGGGAGAAGTCTGGGGCGGCAATCTCGCGATGATCGCGTCGCTCGTCGGCACGCCGTGGCTGCCGAAGGTGAAGGGCGGCATCCTCTATCTCGAAGACGTTGCCGAGCATCCGTACCGCGTCGAGCGCATGCTGTCGCAGTTGCTGCACGCGGGCATCCTCGCGAAGCAGAAGGCGATCGTGTTCGGCCAATTCACGAACTACCGGCTCGTGCCGCACGACCGCGGCTACAAGCTGCAGACCGTCATCGACTGGGTGCGCGGGCAAGTGAAGGGCGCGGTCTTCAGCGGCTTGCCCTTCGGCCACGTGCCGACGAAAGTCGTGCTGCCCGTGGGTGCGCACGTGGACATGGCCGTGGAAGGCCGCGACGCGTTCATCGTGTGGGGACACCGCCATTGAAGGCGGCGCGAAGCTCAGCTGATGAGCGGGCTCGGGCGCGACGTCATGCTGCCCGGCAACAGGCCTTCGAATTGCTCCGTGATGCCCGCCATCTTGCGGCGCGCGACGCTTTCGCCATGCATCGCCGCCAGTGCAGCCATGAGGTCACCGCGCAGGTACCACAGCGATTGGATGTCGTTGGCGTAGCGGATGCGCCGTGTGAGCGGCTGAAACTGCCCAGGCCCGGCATGTTCCAGCGAAGCGAGCATGGCTTCGCGCACTTCCTCGATGCCGCCTTCCAGGAGCGAATCGGTGGGCGCCGACGCATTGCCGAGCAGGCCATAGATGCTTCGCAGACTGGGCTTGAGCCAACGCATGGAGGGGACGGATGGAAGTGGGAGGCCGGGCATCAAAACTTATTCCTCGCAAGTGAAATCCGCAAGGCGGTCCTGTGACCGAATTAACGGAAAATCTCGCGGTGCATCAATCACTTGGTAACGATTCGTGAAGGCGCGTCTGAGTATGTCTCCGTGTAATGCTTTCAGCCGCCTCGGCATTGCGCGGCCATGAGCACGCCCGTCCTGTACCACTGCAAGCAAGCGCGCTCGTTCCGCGTCCTGTGGATGCTCGAGGAGCTCGGGCTCGACTATGAATTGCGCGTGCTGCCGTTTCCCCCGCGTGTGTTCGCGCGCGAGTACCTCGAAGTGAATCCGCTCGGCACCATCCCGTACTACATCGACGGCGACGCGCGCATGACCGAGTCGAGCATGATCTGCCACTGGCTCGCGTCCCGGCACCAGGCGCCTAAGCTGTGGGTTGCGCCCGACGAGCCGGGACACGCGGCCTACCTGAACTTCGTGAGCTACGGCGAGGCGACGCTGACGTTTCCGCTGGCCGTGCACTTCCGCTACACGCAGGTCGAGCCGGAAGGGCGACGCCA
>DATBPW010000340.1:0-3706 GCA_036561125.1 Ramlibacter sp.
GGCGCCTAAGCTGTGGGTTGCGCCCGACGAGCCGGGACACGCGGCCTACCTGAACTTCGTGAGCTACGGCGAGGCGACGCTGACGTTTCCGCTGGCCGTGCACTTCCGCTACACGCAGGTCGAGCCGGAAGGGCGACGCCAGCCCCAGGCCGCCGAAGACTACAAGAAGTTCTTCCTGGGACGCCTGAAGTTGATCGAACCGGTGCTCGAAGGGCAGCAATGGCTGTGCGGCGCCCGGTTCACCGCGGCCGACGTCTCGGTGGGCTTCGCGCTGCACTTCGCGCAGATCCTGCATCTCGACGATGCATTCAAGCCGCAGGTCAAGGACTACCTCCGGCGCGTTCAGGGGCGCGAAGCATTCGCACGCGCGGTCATGAAGGAGTCGAACGCGTGAACGACGAACGGGCAGGGCGCTACCTGGAGCCCAACGAGGAATTCCCGCATGCGACGCGGCTGGACGACGTGCGCATCCGCGAGGTGCGTCCCCTGATCTCGGCCGCCCTGCTGCAATACGAGCTGCCGGCCGACGCGCGCATCCAGGCCTTCATCGAGGAAATGCGGCGCGAGGTGGCGGCCGTCGTGCACGGGCGCGATCCGCGCCTGCTCCTCGTCGTGGGGCCATGTTCGATCCACGACCGCGACCAGGCGCTCGAATATGCGCAGCGGCTGAAGAAACTCGCGGGCGAGTTGCGCGACGACCTGCTCGTCGTCATGCGCGTCTACTTCGAAAAACCGCGCACCACTGTCGGTTGGAAGGGCTACATCAACGACCCGCGCCTGGACGGCAGCTTCCGCATCAACGAAGGGTTGCGCCGCGCGCGCGAGGTGCTGCTGGAGATCTCGCGGCTGGAGCTGCCGGCGGGCACCGAGTTCCTCGACCTGCTCAGCCCGCAGTACATCGCCGACCTCGTGAGTTGGGGCGCGATCGGCGCACGCACGACCGAAAGCCCGAGCCACAGGCAATTGGCCTCAGGCATGAGCTGCGCGATCGGCTTCAAGAACGGCACCGACGGCGGCGTGCAGGTTGCGGCCGACGCGCTCGTGGCCTGCCGCTCGCCGCACGCGTTCATGGGCATGACGAAGATGGGACAGGTCGCGATCTTCGAAACCGCGGGCAACGACGATTGCCACGTGATCCTGCGCGGCGGCACGCGTGGGCCGAATTTCGGCGCGGACGATATCGACGCCGCTTGCGGCGTCTTGGCGAAGTCGGGCGTGGTCGAGCGCGTGATGGTCGATTGCTCGCATGCGAATTCGCGCAAGGACTACCGCAGGCAGGTCGAGGTGGCGCGTTCGTTGGCGCAGCAGGTCGCGGGTGGCGACAAGCGCATCCTCGGCGTGATGGTCGAAAGCCACCTGCACGAGGGCCGGCAGGACCTCCAACCCGGCGTGCCGCTCAAACCAGGCGTCTCGATCACCGATGCCTGCCTCGGTTGGGAGCAGACCGAGGAGGTGGTGCGCGAGCTCGCGGCGGCGTCCCGTCGGCGCCACTCCGGGTGACCTCATTGCCGGTCGACTCGGTCTTTCTTGAATTTTACATAATATACATCGTATCAACTTAACGATGCGAGTCCGCCGGCTTCCGATAGCGCTTGGCGAACGCATCGGCCGCCTTCACCAGGCGCTGCGCCAGCTCCTGCCGCCCCGCGCTGTTGGCGAAATCGGCCGCGCTCATCCCGAGCTGGTTCTTCAATGTCGGATCGGCCCCGGCATCGAGCAGGAATTGCGCAGCCTGCTCCGTGCCGTACTTCGCGGCCATCATCAAAGGCGTCGTGCCGTTCGGTGATGCGGCGTCGATGTACGCGCTGTCATCGAGCAGCAGCTGCATCAAGTCGACATGGCCCCCGGTCGCGGCGTAATGCAGCGGCGTCCAGCCGGTCTTGTTCACGTCCGCGCCGCGCGCCAGCAGCTCGCGCGCGATCTCGGACTGGCCACGCAGGCACGCGATCATCAGCGGCGTCTCGTCCTTGGGCGACCGGGTGTCGACGTTGGTCTTCGGCCAGGCGATCAGCACCTGGGCGGATTTGAGCGAGCCGTCGCGCAGCGCCACATACAGCGCATCGAGGCCGTCGGCCGTCGGTGTGTTCGGGTCGAAGCCGCGTTCGAGCAGGTTGCGCACGACCTCGGGCCGGTCTTGCTTCAAGGCCACGAAGAAGTCGTCGTAGGAGCCGGCAATAGCAACAGAAAACCAAACAGCGACAATGCTGATTGCTAGATACTTCAAGTTAATTCTCACGATTGCCCGACGCCGAAAAGGCGCTCGAAATTGGCGCTGGTGACCCGCCCGATCTCTTCGCTGGACAGTCCCTTGACCTCGGCCAGTTGGCGGGCGACATAGGGCACATAGGAGGGGTTGTTGGTCTTGCCGCGGAACGGCACGGGCGCGAGGTAGGGGCTGTCGGTCTCGATCAGCAGGCGGTCCATAGGCACGAAGGCCGCAACGTCCCGCAGGTCCTGCGCGTTCTTGAACGTGACGATGCCGGAAAAGGAGATGTGGAAGCCGAGGTCCAGCGCCGCGCGCGCGACCTGCGCCGTCTCGGTGAAACAGTGGAAGACGCCGCCGACCGAAGCCGCGGAGGCGTCCTCGCCCTCCTCCTTCAGGATGCGGATCGTGTCCCCCGAAGCAGCACGCGTGTGGATCACCAGCGGCTTGCGCACCTGGTGCGCGGCGCGGATGTGCGTGCGAAACCGTTCGCGCTGCCATTCGAGGTCATCGATCGAGCGGCCGCCCTTGCGTTCGTCCATCTGGTAGTAGTCGAGCCCCGTCTCCCCGATGGCGACGACACGCGGCAGTTGCGACCGCGTCACGAGATCGCCGACCGACGGTTCCGTCACGCCTTCGTTGTCGGGATGCACGCCGACGCTGGCCCAGAAGTTGTCGTAGGTCGTCGCCAAGGCGTGCACGGACTCGAATTCCTCGAGCGTCGTGCAGATGCACAGCGCGCGATCGACCTGCGCCTGCGCCATCTGTTCGCGGATCTGCGGCAGCTGGGCCAGCAGCTCGGGAAAGGAAAGGTGGCAATGCGAATCGACGAACATCCGTCGATGCTAACGCGCACGTCAGATCGTCTGGGTCGGCCGTTCTGAAGCGAGGTGGCCGCCGAGGATTTCCTCGATCTTGATCTTGAGCAGCTTGGACTTCTCGTCCGCGGGGAACCGCACGCCGACACCTTGCGTGCGATTCGATGCAGCCCGGGCCGGCGTGACCCATGCGACCTTGCCGGCCACCGGATACCTCTGCGGATCCTCGGGCAGCGACAGCAGAACGTATACGTCGTCGCCGAGCCGATAGTCGCGCGTGGTCGGGATGAACACGCCGCCATCCGCGAACAACGGGATGTACGCGGCATACAGCGCGGCCTTCTCCTTGATGGCCAGCTGGATGACGCTCGGACGGGGACTGCTGTGGGCGCTCATGGGTTGCTCAGGAGCTCGAGTGTAGGGCCGAGCGGCCCTGGCTCACAAGCGCCTCGAGCAGGAGACCGGGGTTGTAGGGGTGGTCGACGGTGCGCTGCGACCGCGCCAGGCCGCGCGACCATTCGGCAAGTGCCGCGTACGAGGGCGGCTGCGGCAGGTCGGCAGGCTGGAAGAACCGCGGCGCGGCGCCGGTGCGCACCGCCATCAGGTCGTGGCAGAGTTTCAGCAACCCATCGACGACCCGCGGGGGCGCCCAGTCGGCCATTGGACCCGGGTCGCCGCGCGCGAT
>DATBPW010000341.1:0-2336 GCA_036561125.1 Ramlibacter sp.
CCCCGATCACGGAAGTAAAGGAGGAGCTCGTCGTTGCCGTTCAGCCAACGACGGCGGAGGACATGGAGTGATCGGGGTACCCGGCGTCCGGGGACTGAGGCGCGATGCCCGCAAGTTGAAGTGATGGCACTCAGCGCCTGAACATCCCCGGCGGCCTGACTTCGCCGAGCACGCGCGTCGGTGTTGCAGCGCCGAGGTTCGCGCTTTGCGCGGCTTGCGGGCACGTGCCGGTTGCGATGTAGCCGAGCGCCGTCTTCAACTCGCCCTCGTTCGGGTCGCCGAGCTGGTGGTCGAAATCGTCCGATGCGGGGCACGTCGGTGCGAAGCCGGACGTGTAGCCGCCGACGCCCGCGGAGTTGAACACTTCGAAGTTGACGGCGTTGTACGTCGTGCCGCAGTAGTCGTACGGCTCGAAGCCGTAGGGCTTGCCGTAAGTCGTCGAGCCGACGAGCACGACGTCCATGAACGGCTTGAGGCCGTTGATCACGAGCTCGCTGGCCGACGCGGTGTTGCCCGACGCGATGATGATCACGCGCGGCAGGTTGGGGATGCTCGCGGCCGGCGTGGAGAAGCGGAAGTCCTCGTTCTTCGACTGGTTCTTGTCGTTGTAGCGCAGCGATGCGAACACCTGGCCGGCGTAGCGCGCGCCGGCGATGAGGCTGGCGAGGTCGCGCGACGTGGCGATGTCGCCGCCGCCGTTGTAGCGCAGGTCCAGCACCAGCTCGCTCGCGCCCTGCGCGGCCATGCCGGAGATCGCAGCCGTGAGGTCGTTGACGCTGTACGACACGAACTGCATGTAATCGAGATAGCCCACCTTGACCGGCTGGCCATTGCGCGTGGCGTCGAGCACCGCGACGTCGCGCACGATCGCCAGCGGGAAGGTCGCCGACACCATGTTCAGCGTCTTCGTGTTGCCGGCCATGTCACGCACGACCATCGTGCGTGCGACGCCCTCGGTGGTCACCGAGGCGCCCGCGCCCGCAAGGATCTGGGCCACCGTGAAGCCATCGATGGAGACGATCGTGTCGCCGCGCTTGAGGCCGGCCGCGGCGGCGGGGCCCTGCAGTTCCACGTAGCGCACGCGCAGCACGTTGTTGACGGGATCGGTGAGCACGAGCGAATAGCCGTAGCCGGTGAACGTGCCTTGCTCGAACAACTGCTGGTAGGCCTGCGTCGTTTCGGTGAAGCTGAAGCGGTCCGTCGGGCGGAACAGCATCGACTGGAAATACGCGTCCATCGTCGCCGCGTTGTTGTCCGGCGCAGGCATCTGCGCATACCAGTAGTACTCGTCCTGCATGAAACCGAGCAGCTGCTGGCGCTGGTCCGCGATCGAGCACGTCTGCGGCGGCTGCGCGCCGCCGCCGGAGTTGTCCCCGACGGGAGCTGCCGTGCCGCCACCACCACCGCCGCACGCCTGCAGCAGGGCGGCCAGGACCACGATCCAGAACTTCTTCATGTGCGCAATCATCCTTGGAGGAGTTCGATTGCAAGCTCATGCACCCGGTTCCCGGGGGCGGCGAAGGCTTCGAGCACGCTGAAGTGGTTCATTCCCGGAATTAATTCGCACACCGGCACGCGCTGCGCACCCCACGCGTCGCGGATCAGCTGGGTCTGCCGGTGGAATTCCGCGGTCTCGAGCGCGCCGCTGATGCTGTAGAGCTTGCCGTGGTCCGGTGCGGGCAGCCGCGCGGGGCTCGCCTTGCGCACCTGCTCCGGCGTCAAGCAGCGACGACTGGAGGTACGGCGAGTGCATCACCGGCTCGAGGTCGTGCAAGCCCGAGATCGACAACGCCCCCTTCAAGAGATCCTTCGGCAGCTTGGGGTCGAACACGTCCCACGCGCACGCAGCCATCATCGCCGCGAGGTGCCCGCCCGCCGAATGGCCCGCGACGTGGATGCGGTCGCGGTCGCCGCCATGGTGGCCGATGTGCTTCCATGTCCAGGCGAGCGCCCGCACCATCTGCATCACGATGTCCGGGAGGGTGACCGCGGGACACAGCGCGTAGTTCGGCACCACGACACACACGCCTTCACGCGCGAACGCGGGCGCGACGAAGGCGTGATCCTTCTTGTCCATCGAGCGCCAGTACCCGCCGTGGATGAACACGAGCACGGGCGCTTGCTCGCGCGACGTGCGGAAGATGTCCAAGTGCTCGTTGGCGCCGCCGCCGTAGCGCACGTCGAGGTCGCGCGCGCCGCCGCGCATCGCGTCGCGCGACCACGCCGCCCAGTTGCGGAAATGCTCCGGATGCTCCGGCACGAGATCCCGGACGTTGAATTGCGCGTCGAGCGACGCGCTGTCGTAGGCTGTCATGCGCCGAGTGTAGGGGCCGGCC
>DATBPW010000342.1:0-23827 GCA_036561125.1 Ramlibacter sp.
GCGCGCTGGCGCAACGTGCACGACCCGTATGGCACCGGCATCAACCCGATCCCCGAGCGCATCATCACGCGCCCGCCCAGCGCCGAGCTGCGGCCGGGCCAGGTCGACCAGGACAGCCTGCCGCCGTACGAGATCCTCGACGCGATCCTCGAGCGCTACATGGAGAACGACCAGGGCATCGACGAGATCGTCGCCGCGGGCTTCGAGCGCAAGACCGTGGAGCGCGTCGCCCGCCTGATCCGGGTCAACGAATACAAGCGGCGGCAGGCGCCGCTCGGGATTCGGGTGACCCACCGCAGCTTCGGCAAGGATTGGCGCTATCCTATAACCGGCAAATTCAACGCCTGAGGCCGAATGAAGCAGATCACCGCCATCGTCAAACCCTTCAAGCTCGAGGAAGTGCGCGAGGCGCTGGCCGAGTGCGGCGTCACGGGCCTCACCGTCACCGAGGTCAAGGGCTTCGGCCGGCAGAAGGGCCACACCGAGCTCTATCGCGGGGCCGAATACGTCGTCGACTTCCTGCCGAAGGTGAAAGTCGAAGTGGTCGTGAAGGACGACGACGTGGACCGTTGCGTCGACGCGATCGTCAAGGCCGCGCGCACGGGCAAGATCGGTGACGGCAAGATTTTCGTCACGACGGTCGAACGCATCGTGCGCATCCGCACGGGCGAAGTCGACGAGAGCGCGATCTAGATTTCGGAGTAGTCGGTCGCGCGGCTGACGCGGCCGGTCTCTTCGACGAGCGCGGCGAGCAGTTCCGGCGCGCCGGAGCCGACGCGCACCAGCTCCATCTGCCAGTTGCTCATGAAGTCATGCGCGACGGTCGACTGCAGGAAGGCGAGCAATGCGTCGTAGTAGCCGCCGGCGTTGAGCAGGCCGACGGGCTTGTCGTGGTAGCCGAGCTGGCGCCACGTCCACACCTCGAAGAACTCCTCCATCGTGCCGATGCCGCCGGGCAGCGCGAGGAAGGCATGGGCGCGTTCGGCCATCATGCGCTTGCGCTCGTGCATGTTCTGCACCACGTGCAGTTCGGTGCAATCGGCCTTGGCGAGTTCGCGGTCCACCAGCGCCTGCGGAATCACGCCGACCACCGTGCCGCCCGCGCGCAGCGTGGCGTCGGCGGTGACGCCCATCAAGCCGGCGTTGCCACCACCGTACACGAGCTGGCCGCCGCGCTCGCCGATCCAGCGCCCGACTTCCGCCGCGACCGGCTTGAATCGCTCGTCGCGCCCCGTGCGCGAGCCGCAATAGACGCAGATCGAAAACGGCGGGGTCATGCGAGGAACCTCTGGTATAGCGCGGCCAGCCAGATGCCCCCCGAGAGCACGACGCTCAGGAGCACCGCGGCACTGCCCATGTCCTTCGCGCGCTTCGACAGGTCGTGCCACTCCGGGCCGATGCGGTCGATGGCCGTTTCGATCCCTGTGTTCAGCAGCTCCACGATCATCACGATCAGCACCGAGCCGGCGAGCAGGGCGACTTCGGTCCACGTGCGACCGAGCCAGAACGCGGAGGGCAGAAGGACGATGGCGGCCAGCGCTTCCTGCCGGAACGCGGTTTCTTCCCATCCGGCGCGCAGCCCGGCCAGCGAAAACTGCGCGGCGTGCCAGATCCGGTCGAGGCCGGTGCGCAACTTCTGCTGCTGCGCGGGCGAGACGAACGTGTCGGGCGGTGTGGACATGCGGCGATTGTCGCCCACATGCATGACAGCGAGCCTCAGGCGTCGACCAGGCGCGTGCCCGCGGCGGCGTCGTGCCAGAACTGTCGGTCGCACCTGAGCAGCGCGGCGCTCGCCCACAGCACGACCCACGCGAGAACGGCCGCGAAATCGATTCCCAGCGCGGCCGAGAACGATTGGGCCGCAGGCTTGATCGCCGCGACCAGCGCGAGCGGCGGCGCGACCCAGACCCACGCGATCACGTAGCGGATGCACGCACGCCCGAGCGGCAGCGGCTCGTCCGCCGGGTCGACGATGCGGATCTTCCACGCGCGCATCGCGAGGGTCTGGCCGTTGTGCCAGCAATAGATGAAGTAACCGCCGAGGCTGGCGAAGCACAGGGCGAGGAGCAGCGGCCTTTGGCGACCGACCGCTGGCACGGCGACCGCGACCAGCGAGAACAGCGTCACGACGACGATCACCAGCGCGATGACGACGAGCACTTCGTACAGCAGGCTCGCGAGCCTGCGCCGCACCGTGGGCGTGCCCACGTCAATCCGGCGTGCCGGGTTGCGGCGGCAGTGGGCGCGATTCGGGTTGCGCCGCTGGTGGCGGCTGCGCTTGCGCCGGCTGGCGCGGCGGCGACGGTTGCGGCAGCAAGGTGTTGCGGTCCACCTGGTTCGGCGCGGCCGCGATCCGCGGGGCCTTCGCTTCGGGACCGTGACGCGAGCGCTGGGGGACGTGCGCGAGTTTTTCGCGCGGCACCGGCCGGACGGCTGCGGCGGTGGTCGGCGGCTTCGGTGCCGACGCCTTGGCCGCGAGCTTCTTCTTTTCTTCGGGCGACAAGGCCTGGTAGGCCTCCCACTTCGCCTTCTTGTCCGTGGGCGCGAGGCTGCGCGTCTGGCCGTAATTCAACCGCGCGATCGTGCGCTGCTGCGGACTGAGCGACACCCATTCGGTCATGCGGCTGTGGAGCTTCGCCTGCTCCTCGCCCGACAGCTTGGGGAAGTTCGCCGACATGGCGATCCACTTGCGCTTCTGCGCTTCGTTGAGCGTGTCCCATTGCGCGGCGAGCGGCGCGAGCGCCTGTTGCTGCCCGGCGGAGAGTTCGCGCCACAGCGGACGCGTCGCTGCGCGCGCGGCGGGCGGCTTCGCGGCCTTCGATGCCGGCGCGGTGCGCGCAGGCGCGGCGCCTGGAAGCACGGGGCGTTGCGGGGCGGCGGGCGCCTGCGCGAGGGCCGGCCCCGCCAGCACGAATGCAGCGGCGGCGAGCCAGGAAGTCGCGCGGCGCGTGGTCATCGCTCGCCCCGGCTCACTCCTTGTTCGCCGTCTGCTGCAGGAACTGGATGAAGCCCGGGTCGGTGTAGGCGGCAGGCGGCAGGTCGTCGGTGAGCAGGGCCGCGTCGACCTCGGCCACTTCGTTGGCACGGCGATCGTTCTGCACCGTGTGGATCAGGACCAGGCCGCCGACCAACGCGATGATGGGCAGCGCGGATGCGATGCCCTGCCACCAGGTGACGTGCTCATCCGGCGTGATGGCCGCAGCGCCGCCCGAAGCAGAGACGACCGCAGCCGTGCGCAGGCCGGCCACACGCTTGCGCTTGGTCAGGGCCTGGGTGCGCGCGGCGCGCAGGCGTTCCGTCAGCTCGTAAGGCAGCTCGGCCGAGCCGGCGGAAAGCCGCGCGGCCACCCGGCGGCCGAAGCGGTCCTGCGGGGCGATGAGCTGTTCGGTGTTCATGGTTCGATACCCTTTGCCTTCAGTGCCTTGCCAAGGGCCGCGACCGCCCGTGAGCAGTGCGTCTTGACACTGCCTTCCGAACAGCCCATGGCCGCCGCCGTTTCGGCCACGTCCATGTCCTCCCAGTAACGCATCAGGAAGGCCTCGCGTTGACGGGCCGGCAATTGCTGGATCTCCACCTCGATCTCACGCAGGATCTGGGCCCGCCGCGTGTGATCTTCGGCACTCTCCGCCTGCTGGGACCCGACTTCAGCCGTGAAAGTTTCCAGCAGGTCGAAGTCGCCGTCCTCCGACGCACTCTCGAAGTCGCCGAGGTTGGTGAAAAGCGCGTTGCGCGTCTTCTGGCGCCGGAAGTAGTCGAGCGTGCAGTTGGACAGGATCCGCTGGAACAGCATCGGCAGCTCGCCCGGCGGCTTGTCGCCGTAATGCTCGGCGAGCTTCATCATCGCGTCCTGCACGATGTCCAGCGCGGCCTCGTCGTCGCGTACGTGGTAAACGCAGCGCTTGAACGCGCGTTTCTCGACGCTTTTGAGGAATTCGGAGAGTTCTCGTTCGGTGGCCAAAGCGGCTCGCGACCTTCGTCAACGCGCGGTCTCCACGCGGCGGCGGCGATTATCGCATCAGCTTTACAAAGCGCTGGCGGGCGCAAGTGTTGCAGTGCGATAATGCGGGCGTTCGACAAGGCAAACGAACCTTGGTCCGGCGCTGCGATCGGCGCGCCCATGGCCACTGGTTCAAAGTCCCGCACCGGCGCCACAAGCGGCCGCGAGGGGCACCCAAGGTTTTCTCTTTGAGAAATTCGCGAAGGTTCATCATGGAAATCTCGAAAGCGGAGATCACCTCCGCGGCCGCCGCATCGGCGGGCAACGCATCCCCATCGCACTCCGGGCAGGAACTGCGCGGCGCCGAAATCCTCGTGAAGGCGCTGCAGGCCGAAGGCGTCAAGTACATCTGGGGCTATCCGGGCGGCGCTGTCCTGCACATCTACGACGCGCTGTACAAGCAGGACACCATGCAGCACGTGCTGGTGCGCCACGAGCAGGCGGCCGTGCACGCGGCCGACGGCTACGCGCGCGCCACCGGTGACGTCGGCGTTGCGCTGGTCACGTCGGGGCCCGGCGTGACGAACGCGGTCACGGGCATCGCCACCGCGTACATGGACTCGATTCCGATGGTGATCATCACGGGCCAGGTGCCCGTGCCCGCGATCGGCCTCGACGCGTTCCAGGAGTGCGACACCGTCGGCATCACGCGCCCGGTCGTCAAGCACAACTTCCTCGTCAAGGACGTGCGCCAGCTCGCCGACGTCCTCAAGAAGGCGTTCCACATCGCACGCAGCGGGCGCCCCGGGCCGGTGGTTGTGGACATCCCGAAGGACGTGTCGTTCAACAAGACGGCGTACTCGGGCTATCCCGACAAGGTCGAGATGCGCTCGTACAACCCGGTGCGCAAGGGCCACGCGGGGCAGATCCGCAAGGCGCTGCAGCTGCTGATGGCGGCCAGGCGGCCGTACATCTACACCGGCGGCGGCGTCGTCCTCGGCAACGCGACGAACGAGCTGCGCACGCTGGTCGACCTGCTCGGCTACCCCGTCACCAACACGCTGATGGGCCTGGGCGCGTATCCCGCGAGCGACCCGAAGTTCCTCGGCATGCTCGGCATGCACGGCACGCTCGAGGCGAACAACACGATGCAGAACTGCGACGTGCTGCTGGCGGTGGGTGCGCGCTTCGACGACCGCGTGATCGGCAACCCGAAGCACTTCGCGCAGAACGAGCGCAAGATCATCCACATCGACATCGACCCGTCGTCGATCTCCAAGCGCGTCAAGGTCGACATCCCGATCGTCGGCGACGTGAAGGACGTGCTGGCCGACCTGATCTCGATGGTGCGCGAATCGGGCATGAAGCCCGACAGCGCGGCGCTCAACGAATGGTGGGCGCAGATCAACGAGTGGCGCAAGCGCGACTGCCTCAAGTACGACCGCAAGAACACCGAGGTGATCAAGCCGCAGGCGGTGGTCGAGGCGCTGTGGAACATGACGAAGAACGACGACGTGTACATCACGTCGGACGTGGGCCAGCACCAGATGTGGGCCGCGCAGTACTACCGCTTCGACGAGCCGCGGCGCTGGATCAACTCCGGGGGGCTGGGCACGATGGGCGTGGGCATCCCGTACGCGATGGGCATCAAGCTCGCGAAGCCGAAGAGCGAGGTGTTCTGCGTCACGGGCGAAGGCTCGGTGCAGATGTGCATCCAGGAGCTGTCGACCTGCCTGCAGTACAACACGCCGATCAAGATCGTGTCGCTGAACAACCGCTACCTCGGCATGGTGCGGCAGTGGCAGGAGCTCGATTACGAAGGCCGCTACAGCCACAGCTACATGGACGCGCTGCCCAACTTCGTGAAGCTCGCCGAGTCGTACGGGCACGTGGGCATGCTGATCGAGCACCCGCGCGACATCGAACCGGCGCTCAAGGAAGCGCGCAAGCTCAAGGACCGCACGGTCTTCATGGATTTCCGCACCGACCCGACCGAGAACGTCTTCCCGATGGTGAAGGCGGGCAAGGGCATCACGGAAATGTTGTTGGGGTCGGAGGACCTCTAAACCGGACACCCGGACGCAGAAACCTCAGTTTCTGTTCTGCGATTTTTGCGGCGTTTCTGCGGCTTCTGCGTCCGGTCCTGAATTGATGAATCTATTGCCCGCCAAGCCTTGCACTTACCGGTGCCGGGGGAGGGCGGCGAAAAGAGGAATCTGGAAGAAATGAAACACATCATCGCAGTGCTGCTGGAGAACGAGCCCGGCGCGCTCTCCCGCGTGGTGGGCCTGTTCTCGGCCCGCGGCTACAACATCGAATCGCTGACGGTGGCGCCGACGGAAGACGCGTCGCTGTCGCGCATGACGATCCAGACCACCGGCTCGGACGACGTGATCGAGCAGATCACCAAGCACCTGAACCGGCTCATCGAGGTCGTGAAAGTCGTGGACCTCACCGAAGGCGCGTACACCGAGCGCGAGCTCATGATGGTGAAGGTGCGCGCCGTCGGCAAGGAACGCGAAGAGATGAAGCGCATGGCGGACATCTTCCGCGGCCGCATCATCGACGTGACCGAGAAGAGCTACACCATCGAATTGACCGGCGACCAGGCGAAGAACGACGCGTTCCTGGAAGCGATCGACCGCACCGCCATCCTCGAGACGGTTCGCACCGGCTCGTCGGGGATTGGCCGCGGCGAGCGGATCCTGCGGGTATGAGGCCCACCCCCGAAGCGCCTGCGGCGCCTCCCCCTCAAGGGGGCGCCACCAGTGGCCCGGCAAAGCCGGATCCACGGTGGCCCGCGACTCGGTGGTTTGTGTATTGCGCGTCGCTGCCCGAATTCAGCTGCGGCTGAGAGTCCATCACTTTTTCCGGAGAGAGCAATGAAGGTTTACTACGACAAGGACTGCGACCTGAGCCTGATCAAGGGCAAGACGGTGGCCATCATCGGTTACGGCTCGCAAGGCCATGCGCACGCGCAGAACCTCAACGACAGCGGCGTGAAGGTCATCGTCGGCCTGCGGCCGGGCGGCGCATCGTGGCCGAAGGTCGAGAAAGCGGGCCTGAAGGTCGCCGCCGTGAACGAGGCGGTGAAGATGGCCGACGTGGTCATGATCCTGCTGCCCGACGAGCAGATCGCCGACGTGTATCGCAAGGACGTCGAGCCGAACATCAAGCAGGGCGCGTCGCTCGCGTTCGCGCACGGCTTCAACGTTCACTACGGCCAGGTCGTGCCGCGCGCGGACCTGGACGTGTGGATGGTCGCGCCCAAGGCGCCGGGCCACACCGTGCGCTCCACGTACACGCAAGGAGGCGGCGTCCCGCACCTCGTGGCCGTGCACCAGGACAAGAGCGGCAAGGCGCGCGACCTCGCGCTGTCGTACGCGATGGCCAACGGCGGCGGCAAGGCCGGCATCATCGAAACGAATTTCCGCGAAGAAACCGAGACCGACCTGTTCGGCGAGCAGGCCGTGCTGTGCGGGGGCACCGTGGAGCTGATCAAGGCCGGCTTCGAGACGCTGGTGGAAGCCGGCTACGCGCCGGAGATGGCCTACTTCGAGTGCCTGCACGAGCTGAAACTGATCGTCGACCTGATCTACGAAGGCGGCATCGCGAACATGAACTACTCGATCTCCAACAACGCGGAGTACGGCGAGTACGTGACCGGCCCGAAGATCGTCGACGAACGCACGAAGGACGTGATGCGCCAGGCGCTGCGCGACATCCAGACCGGCGAATACGCCAAGAGCTTCATCCTCGAGAACCGCGCCGGCGCGCCGACGCTGCAATCGCGCCGCCGCCTCATGGGCGAGCACCAGATCGAAGTGGTCGGCGAGAAGCTGCGCGCGATGATGCCGTGGATCAAGGCGAACAAACTGGTCGATAAAGCGCGCAACTGAGCGGGATACACTCCCGTCCCATGCACGACGGCATCGAGGAATCGGAAGACATCGCGCCCGGCGAGACGGCCGTCGTTGTGCGCAAGCGCAGGAAGGGCATCTACATCCTGCCCAACCTGTTCACGATCGCGGCGCTGTTCGGCGGCTTCTACGCGATCGTGATGGCGATGGACGACCGCTTCGACCTCGCCGGCATCGGCATCTTCTGCGCGATGGTGCTCGACAGCCTCGACGGGCGCGTCGCGCGCATGACGAACACGCAAAGCGCGTTCGGCGAGCAGATGGATTCGCTCGCCGACATGGTGTCGTTCGGCGCCGCGCCGGCGCTGGTGGCGTACGAGTGGGCGCTCAAGAGCCTGGGGCGCTGGGGCTGGGTCGCGGCGTTCGTCTACTGCGCTTGCGCGGCGTTGCGGCTGGCACGCTTCAACGTCAACACCGCCGTCGTCGACAAACGCTACTTCCAGGGACTGCCGTCGCCGGCGGCGGCGGCGCTCGTCGCCGGATTCATGTGGGTCATGAACGACATCGGCTTCAAGGGCTATGAACTGTCGTGGGTGATGTTCGGCGTGGCGCTGTACGCGGGCCTGACGATGGTGACGAACGTCCCGTTCTACAGCTTCAAGGTCGTGCGCATGAAGCAGACCGTCCCGTTCATCGTCATCGTCGGTATCGCGCTGGGGATCGCGGTGATCACCATCCGTCCCCCGGTGGTGTTGTTCGCCCTGTTCGTGACCTATGGGCTCTCGGGGTACGTCGTGTACTTCTGGAAGCGCAACAAGGGCCAGCCCACGAGCGTGATCAGCACCTCCACCGACGAGCCGGACGAGCGCGGCCTGCACAAATGATCTGTGCTACATTCATCGCCATGCACCTGATTTCGCTTGCGCTACTCCTGCTATCCCCCCACGGGCGGAGACGGTAGCGCGCGCGAAAACAGCCTTACCCGGATCACGGCCCGTATGCACCAGCAGCGGGCCGTTCGCATTTTTGGGCTGCTGGTCGAACAACCTGGAACCCTTGCCATGCCGATGTTGAAGAACCCAGCCGCCAAGTACCGTGCCTTCGCGCCGGTGCACCTGAAGGACCGCACGTGGCCCGACGCGGTGATCACGCGCCCGCCCGTGTGGTGCAGCGTGGACCTGCGCGACGGCAACCAGGCGCTGATCGAGCCGATGGACATCCCGCGCAAGCTGCGCATGTTCGAGACGCTCGTGCAGGTCGGCTTCAAGGAGATCGAGGTCGGCTTCCCGTCGGCGTCGCAGGTCGAATTCGACTTCGTGCGCAAGCTGATCGACGACAACCTCGTGCCGGACGACGTCACGATCCAGGTGCTCACGCAGGCGCGCGAGGAATTGATCCGCCGCACGTTCGAATCGCTCGCGGGCGCGAAGCGGGTGATCGTGCACCTGTACAACGCGACCGCGCCGGTCATGCGCAAGGTGGTCCTCGGGCTGGATGAAGACGGGATCGTGCAACTCGCCACTTCGCAGGCGCGCCTGTTCCAGGAACTGGCTGCCCGGCAGCCGGACACGGACTGGACCTTCCAGTACTCGCCGGAGATGTTCTCGGGCACCGAGCTCGAGTTCAGCAAGCGCGTCGTCGATGCCGTGACGGCGGTGTGGCAGCCGACGCCGGCGCGCAAGTGCATCATCAACCTGCCGTCGACGGTGGAGCACTCCACCCCGAACATCTTCGCGGACATGGTCGAATGGATGCACCGGAACATCGCGCGCCGCGATTCGATCGTGCTGTCGATCCACCCGCACAACGACCGCGGGACGGGCACGGCATCGGGCGAGTTCGCGATCATGGCAGGCGCGGATCGCCTCGAAGGCTGCCTCTTCGGCAATGGCGAGCGCACGGGCAACCTCGACCTGGTGAACGTCGCGCTCAACATGTACTCGCAAGGCGTTGACCCGGGCCTGGACTTCTCCGACATCGACGAGCTCCGCCGCACGGTCGAACATTGCAACCAGCTTCCGGTGCATCCGCGCCATCCGTACGCGGGCGACCTCGTGTACACGTCATTCTCCGGCTCGCACCAGGACGCCATCAAGAAAGCGTTCGCCGCGCGCAAGGAAGGCGACGTGTGGGTGATGCCGTACCTGCCGCTCGACCCGAAGGACCTGGGGCGCAGCTACGAAGCGGTCATCCGCGTCAACAGCCAGTCCGGCAAGGGCGGCATCTCGTACCTGCTGGAGGCGGAATACGGGCTCGAACTGCCGCGGCGCCTGCAGATCGAGTTCAGCCACGCCGTGCAGCAGGCGATGGACGCGACCGGCAGGGAATTCACTGCGCACGACATCTTCGACCTGTTCGAGCGCGAATACGGCGTGCACAGCATCGTCGCGCCGAAGCACACGGTGATCGAGGAAGGTGCCGGTGCAGCCGGCCAGCTCGTTCGGCTCGCGGGTGAGGCGGTGGTCAACGGCCAGCGCGTGTCCGTCACGGGCGCCGGCAATGGGCCGATCGATGCGTTCGTCGAAGGCCTATCCGCAGCGTGCGGCGAATCGATCCGCGTGCTCGATTACCACGAGCATGCGATCGGGTCGGGCGCCGATGCGCGGGCCGTCGCGTATCTCGAGCTGCGCATCGGCAGCCGCACGCTCTTCGGCGTGGGCATCGATGCGAACATCGTCTCGGCGTCGCTCAAGGCGATCGTCTCCGGCGTGCAGCGGGCCACCACCCGTTCGAAGGACATGGCATGGCAGACAAACTGATCATCTTCGACACCACGCTGCGCGACGGCGAGCAGTCGCCGGGCGCCTCGATGACCAAGGACGAGAAGATGCGCATCGCGCGGCAGCTCGAGCGGCTGCGCGTCGACGTGATCGAGGCGGGATTCCCGGCGAGTTCCAACGGCGATTTCGAAGCCGTCCAGGCGATCGCGAAGGCCATCAGGGACTCCGTCATCTGCGGCCTGTCGCGCGCGAACGACCGCGACATCTCGCGAGCCGCCGAAGCGTTGAAGGGCGCGAGCCGCGCGCGCATCCACACGTTCATCGCGACGTCGCCGCTGCACATGGAAAAGAAGCTGCGCATGACGCCCGAGCAGGTGCATGAGCAAGCGAGGCTGTCCGTGCGCTTCGCGCGCAACCTGTGCGACGACATCGAGTTCTCGCCCGAGGACGGCTACCGCAGCGACGTCGACTTCCTCTGCCGCGTGCTCGAGACGGTGATCACCGAAGGCGCCACGACGATCAACGTGCCGGACACCGTGGGCTACGCGATCCCCGAGTTGTACGGCAACTTCATCCGCACGCTGCGTGAACGCGTCCCGAATTCGGACAAGGCCGTGTGGTCCGTGCATTGCCATAACGACCTGGGCATGGCGGTCGCGAATTCGCTCGCCGGCGTGAAGATCGGCGGCGCGCGGCAGGTCGAATGCACGATCAACGGCCTGGGCGAGCGCGCCGGCAACTGCTCGCTCGAAGAGATCGTGATGGCGGTGAAGACGCGCCGCGACTACTTCGCACTCGACGTCGACATCGACACGAAGCACATCGTGCCCGCGTCGCGCATGGTGAGCCAGACGACGGGCTTCGTCGTGCAGCCGAACAAGGCCGTGGTGGGCGCGAACGCGTTCGCGCACGCAAGCGGCATCCACCAGGACGGCGTGCTCAAGGCGCGCGACACCTACGAGATCATGCGGGCCGAAGACGTCGGCTGGAGCGCCAACAAGATCGTGCTGGGCAAGCTGTCCGGCCGCAACGCGTTCAAGCAGCGGCTGCAGGAACTCGGCGTGCAGCTCGAAAGCGAAGCGGACATCAACGCGGCTTTCGCGAAGTTCAAGGAGCTGGCCGATCGCAAGAGCGAAATCTTCGACGAGGACATCCTCGCCCTCGTCGCCGACGAGAGCATCACGCACGACCAGGAGACCGATCGCTATCACTTCGTGTCGCTCGCGCAACACAGCGAGACCGGCGAGCGGCCTGAAGCCACCATCGTGTTCAAGGCCGACGGCGAAGAGGTCAAGGCTCGCAGCGACGGCAACGGCCCGGTCGACGCGTCGCTCAAGGCGATCGAGTCATTCGTCAAGAGCGGGGCGGAGATGGTGCTCTACTCGGTGAACGCCATCAGCGGCTCGACCGAGAGCCAGGGCGAGGTCACGGTCCGGCTGCAGAACTCGGGGCGGGTGGTCAACGGCGTGGGCGCGGACCCGGACATCATCGTCGCGTCGGCGAAGGCTTATCTCAGCGCACTCAACAAGTTACAAAGCAAAGCTGACCGAGTTGCTGCACAAGGCTGAGACGACTCCCTATAATTGACACAACGGCTGAGAAAGGTTACATAACCCATTGTGGCTATGTAACTTTTTCGGGTCTTGGGTAAACTGGATCCGTGGCTGTGGCGTTGTGGGAGTCCGTTGGTGAACCAAAAAGCCTTGTCCGGGATGAGCCAAACCGTGAAGCGATTGTTGCAGTCCATCGCCCTCGTGGCCGTTGCCGCGTCGTTCGTGGCCGCGCCCGCCGAAGCGGCGCAGAAGAAAAAGGCACAGCCGCATCGCGTGCACTATGTGTATTCGCGTGCGAAGCATCCGTCGGTCGTGCGTGCTGCGATCCCGTCGTACGGCCAACGTGCGGGGCTGCATGAAGGCTCCGATGAGCTGGCACTGAAGTCCGCCGTCGCGCTCGTGATGGACCAGGACACGCAGCAGGTCCTCTTCAGCAAGAACGAGTCGGCGGTGTTGCCGATCGCATCCATCACCAAGCTGATGACGGGAGTGCTCATCAGCGAAGCCAAGCTGCCGATGGACGAGATGATCACCATCACGCAGGACGACGTCGATACCGAAAAGCATTCGAGCTCGCGCCTGCGCGTGGGCACGACGCTGTCGCGCAACGAGCTGCTGCAGCTCGCGCTGATGTCTAGCGAGAATCGCGCGGCGCACGCGCTGGGCCGCACCTACCCCGGCGGCCTGGAGAAATTCGTCGAGCTGATGAACGCGAAGGCGCAGCAGCTGGGGATGAAGGACACGCACTACGTCGAACCGACGGGCCTGTCCAGCAAGAACCAGTCGAGCGCGCACGACCTCGCCACGCTCGTGAACTTCGCGTACGACGACCCGATGCTGCGCGACTACACGACGACGCCCGAGCGCGTGGTGGCCATCGGCAAGCGCATGATGCAGTTCAACAACACGAACCGCCTCGTGAAGCGCTCCGATTGGGACATCGGCTTGCAGAAGACCGGCTTCATCAACGAAGCGGGGCAATGCCTCGTGATGCAGGCGAAGATCGCGGGCCGCAAGCTGATCATGGTGTTCCTCGACTCCGCGGGCCGCCTGAGCCGCATCGCAGACGCGGAGCGCGTGCGTCACTGGCTCGAAAAGCAGCAGGCCAGCACGCCGAGCGCGACGACCGTCATCCGCCAAGTGAGCAGTTAACCGCCGAGAGAACATCAATGACAAGGCCCGCTTCATGCGGGCCTTGTTTCGTTTTGGAGCGAAGCGGTTATGCCGCCTTTTGCGTCGGTGGCCGGTGGCCCAGCCCCACCGAAATCTGGCTCGCCGTCGCCTGCAGCTTCGCGAGCCAGCCTTCGTCCAGGCGGTCGGCCGGCGCGGAAATCGACAGGCCCGCGACCAGCCGGTTCTGGTCGTCGTAGATCCCCGCGGCCATGCATCTCACGCCGAGCTCGAGCTCCTCGTTGTCGCGTGCGAAGCCGTACTGCCGCGCGCGCGCGAGTTCGCGCTCGAGCACCGGCAGTTGCGTGATGCTGTTCTTCGTGTGGCCCGCGAGGCCCGTGCGCGTTGCGTACTGGCGCACGCGCTGCGGATCGTCCGCGGCGAGAAAGAGCTTGCCGCTCGACGTGAGGTGCAGTGGCGCGCGGCCGCCGATGGTGCGCACCACCTGCATGCCCGAGCGCTCGCTGTATGCGCGCTCGATGTAGACGATCTCGTCGCCCTGGCGCATCGCCAGGTTCACCGGTTGCTGGATCTGCTTGTGCAGTTCGCGCATCGGCGCCATCGCGGCGTCGCGCACGTTCAGCCGCGCCTTCACGAGGTTGCCCAGCTCCAGCAGGCGCATGCCCAGGCGGTAGCTGCCGGCCTCGGGGCGGTCGACGAAGCGGCCCACCGCCAGGTCGTTGAGGATGCGGTGGGTCGTCGACGGGTGCAGTCCCGTCTTCTCGCTGATCTCCTTGAGCGAGACGGTGTCCTCGCGCGAGGCGAGCACGTCGATCAGCGCGAACATGCGCTCGATGACCTGGATGGTGGGCGTCGCTGGCGCCTGGCTGTCTTTCTTTCTCATGGCGGCCCGTGCGGGCAAATGCTGTCCGCCATTTTACTTGGTGAAAAGCCGCGCCCGCGCGGCGCGGGCGTTCAGGGCGGCGAAGTGTCGCCTGCAACCCACTGCCCGTCGATGAGCACCTCATTCGGCGTGAAGCGCGCCTTGTAGTTCATTTTCGGGCTCTGGCCGATCCAGTAGCCCAGGTACACATGGGGCAGCTTCAGGCGGCGCGCCTGGTCGACCTGCCACAGCACACTGTAGGTGCCGTAGCTCGTCGCGGCGTCAGGCTCATAGAACGTGTAGACCGCCGAGATGCCGTCGTTGAGCACATCGAGGATAGACACCATGCGCAGCGGCCCCGGCAAGCCGTCGGCGCGCGTTTCGCGGAATTCCACGAGGCGCGAATTCACCCGGCTCTGGAGCAGGAACTGCGTGTACTGGTCGATGCTGTCGTGGTCCATGCCGCCGCCGGCATGGCGGCCGGTCTGGTAGCGCAGGTACAGGTGGTAGTGCTCCGGCACGAAGCACAGCTTGAGCACGCGCGCCTGCAGGCCCTGGTGCCGGGCCCACGCGCGGCGCTGGCTGCGGTCGGGCTTGAAGCGATCGGCGAGCACACGCAGCGGCACGCACGCGCGGCAACCGTCGCAATACGGCCGGTAGGTGAACATGCCGCTGCGCCGGAACCCGCTCGTCACGAGGTCGGAATACGCGTCATTGTGGATCAGGTGGCTGGGCGTGGCCACCTGCGACCGCGCCTGCCGGCCGGGCAGGTAACTGCACGGGTAGGGCGCTGTCGCGTAGAACTGCAGCGTCTGGAGCGGAAGGTCCTTGAGGTGCGTCACGTCTTTCGCGGCACGAGTCGCTGCCAGTATATGGGTTCGAATCGCCACGGCGGCGGCGCATATTTCACGCTTTGTGCCACTTGCGCGACAAACGACCCGCGCGGGATTTCGCGCGCGCCCAGCGATGCGAGGTGCTGGGTGTTCTGCTGGCAGTCGATCATCCCGATGCCGTGCTCCAGGCAGAACGCGACGAGCGCCGCCAGCGCGAGCTTCGATGCGTCGGGCCGGCGCGTGAACATCGATTCGCCGAACACCGCGTGCCCGATGTTCACGCAATACAGGCCGCCGGCCAGCCGGCCATCGATCCACGTCTCGATGCTGTGCGCGTAACCCGCGCGATGGAAGGCGCAATAGGCGCGCACCATCTGCGGCACGATCCACGTCCCCGCCTGCCCCGTGCGCGGGCTGGTCGCGCAGGCACGGATCACTTCCTCGAATGCGTGGTCGATGCGGATCTCGAAGCCGGGGCTTTCGAGCAGGTGCGCGATCGTCTTGCGCAGCGACCGGTGCAGCCGGAAGTCGGCCGGCACGAGCACCATGCGCGGGTCGGTGCTCCACCACAGGATCGGCTGCCCTTCCGAGAACCACGGGAAGATGCCGGACGAATACGCGCGGAGCAGGCTGTCGGCGTCGAGCGCGCCCCCTGCGGCGAGCAGGCCGGGCGCGGGTTGGCGGTCGTCCCACGCCCGCGCCGGATCGGGAAACGGATCGCCGGGATCCAGCCAGGGAAGATTCATCCGTGCTTGAAAGAAGTCGCCATCTTGCCGCGACACTGCTATTGTGGAGTGAATCGCGCAAGTGGAGCAGCCGACATGTCGATCCGCACAATTGCCATCCCGCTCGCGGCGATCCTGCTCGCCGGATGTGCGAGCGCGCCTTCGACGCAGGATCCCGTGCCGTGGCTCGACTCGCAGTACCAGTACGATCCCGCGCTGGTCACGGTCGGCCCGCAGGAGCTGTTCAAGCTGGACGCGGGGCTGCAGGCGAAGCTCGATGAACCCGCCGTGCGCAACGTGCCGCTCGGGCTCAAGCTCAAACGCATCATCGACACGATCTTCGACAAGGACCGCAAGGGGTTTTCCTATCGCGCGGGCCATTCGACGGTTGCCGCGCAGACCTGGCGCAACCGCAGCGGCGACTGCCTCTCGCTCACCGTGCTCACGTACTCCGTGGCGCGTACGCTCGGGATGAGTCCCGTGATGCAGGAGGTGCAGACGCCCGCGGTGTTCGGCCGCGAAGGCCAGTTCGACGTGGTGAACCAGCACGTCAACGTGCTGTTCCCGCATATCCGCGGCGACCTGATGGCCGAATCGATGGACCACGAGGTCGTGATCGACTTCGAGCCGGACTTCGCGGCGCCACGGCGCGGCATCCCGCTCACCGAAGCGGGGATCGTCGCGCGTTACTACAACAACGTCGCAGTCGAGAACATGGCGGCCGGCAACCTTCGCGCAGCCTACGCGTATTTCAAGGCGGCCCTGCAGTCGGAGCCGTCCTATGTCTCGCCCTACGGCAACTTGGCGGTGCTGTACCGCCGCTCGGGCCACGACGAGGAAGCCGAAAGGCTCCTGCGCTATGCGATCGGCCTCGGCGGCAACGCGGATGTCGCGTTCCACGAGTTGCACCGCCTGCTGCAAGACCATGGGCGCGTTCGCGAAGCCGGCGAGATCGAGCGCAAGCTCGAAGCGCGGCAAGCGCAGGACCCCTACCACTGGATCGGGCTGGGGCTCGCGGCGATCGAGAAGAACGACATGCGCCGCGCAGTCGACGACCTGGAGCACGCCAATGACATCGCACCGGGATTCGCCGAGGTGCATCGCTACCTCGCGATCGCCTACGCGCGATCGGGCGACATCCCGAAGGCGCGGCAGGAGCTTGCGCAGCTCGAGAACATGGGCGGCCAGTTCAACAAGATCGCATTGCTCAGGCGCAAGCTCGACCGCCTCGAGCACAGCTCGCAATAGCGCCAGGAAAAATGGGCCGGCCATCGCTGTCCGGCCCGAACCTTCAAAGAGTTGAAGACACCTATTGCGAAGTGAAGCTTAGGCCCGCGGGCGAGGGTCGGCTGTCGAAGCCTCAGCCGTGGTGTCTGTGGGCGGCTGGCTCTTCCGCGTGTCGTGCGCGCTTGTCGTCAGCTTGCGTATGGCGCCGGCTGGTGGGGCTCCAGCACGAAATCGCAATGCTTGAGCACCGGGTGCATCAGCGTGAGTTCGTAACCCAGGTGCCGGATATCCTCAGTGAGTTTCTCGACGTCCTTGTAGCTGCCGAGCGTGAACGACATGATGTTGTCGGGGTCGTCGGGGCTTTTCACGCAGACGTGGAAACCCCTCGCGCCCGAACCCGAAGCGGCGATTGCGCGCTGGATCGCCTGCATGACCCGGCTCTTTGAATCCATGCGGCGCAGAGTAGGGGCGGCGGCAACGTCAGGCTGTGGGACAGCGCCGGGTCACGGTGCAGTTGCGGGCCTTCAGCTGTTGTGCGCGAGGGCTCGACAAAAAACAAAGGACCCGCACGTGAGTGCGGGCCCTTGCGCAATCTGGCTCCCCGAGTTGGGCTCGAACCAACGACCTACGGATTAACAGTCCGGCGCTCTACCGACTGAGCTATCGGGGAATGAGCCCGCGATTATAGCGGGTGTTCCCCGCTGCCCGGCCGAGCCTCACATCGCGACGGTGAGCGACAGCCGCAACGTGCGCGGCGCGCCGGGGTACAGGTAGACGTGGCTGAACTGGTAGGGCGACTCGCGCCAGTAACGGTGGCCCGTCACGTTGTCGACGCCGAGCACCCACGTCGCCATCGAGCGGCCCAATTCATGTTGGTAGCGCAGCGCGGCATCGACGCGCGTCCACGCGGGCAGCATGACCGAGTTGTCCGCCAGCACGGCACGGTCGCCTTCGTGCGAGAGCGCGGCCTGCAGCTCGAGCCCGCTCACGTTCGGCACCTTCCACGCGGCGTACGCGTGCGCGACGAAGGCAGGAACGTTGGTCGGCCGCATGCCATTCAATGCGGGCTCGCTGCTGCCTTCGCGGCGCGCCTGCAGCAGCATGGCCGTGCCACCCGCGCGCCATTGTTTGCCCGCCCACTGCAGCGCCGCCTCGATGCCGCGATGGTGCGCAACGCCGTCGACCGCGCCCACGCACGTCCCGGCGCCGATCGACGCGGACTCGCAGGTGTCGAAGTTCGTCATGGGCCGGCGGATGTCGAAGGCATCCAGCTGCCACGACCACGCGTGGTTTGATCCTTTCACGCCCACTTCGGCCTGCTTCGACTTCAGCGCAGGCAAGACCGCGCCGGTATTCGAATAGACCGCGACGTTGTCGGGAACGACGGTGGACTCGACCCCTTCGCCCCAGCTCGCGTACGCCATCGCGTCGGCGGTGAGCTTGTAGCTCAATGCGACCCACGGCGTGGTGATCGACTGGCGGTAGCCCGGGCCGGAATCGTTCTCGACGTTGATGCGGTCCAGCCGCGTGTACCGCACACCGAGCCATGTCGTGACGCGATCGGTCCAGTGGATCGCATCCCGCGCCGACAGCTCCACGCTGTTCTCGTCGCGGTTCGTGCCGGAGCCGGGGATCGGCGTCGGGTCGGACGGGAGCACCGCGGTGCCCTGGACGTTGCCGATGCCGACGAAGTTGTACGCGTAGTCGCCGATCGTCTCGTGGCCGATGTTGCCGAGCACGCCGAACGACAGGTCATGCCGGATGCCGGCCGCCTCGAGTTTGCCTTTCAGTTCGGCCTGCGCCGCGGTCTGCCTTCGCTTCTCGCCGACGCTGCGGTAATCGTAGAAGTCGAACGTGCCGTCGGCGCAGTAGCGGTCGAAGCGGCCGTCGGCAGTGCAGCCGAACGGAAAGCCCGTGTAGTCGTCGTTCTTCAGGTGCTGCGTGCCGGCCTGCAGCACCATCTTCCAGTCGCTCCACAGCGGCTGTGTGTAGCGCAGCGTGCCCGTGAGCGCATCGAAGCGCGTGGGCGGTGTCCACGGCTGGTTGTTCAGGTTCAGCCGCGGATCGGGCACCGGCGGCAGCACGTCGCCCAGGAGGCTGAAGCCCACCTGGCTCGGCTGCACCTTGCGGCTCCACTCGAGTTCGCCTTCGAGCAACCCGCCGTTGGGCGCGCGCCAGTCGCCCGCGAACGAGAACAGGCTGCGATGCCCGTCGAGGTTGCGCAGAAGGGGCCGCAACTGTTCTTCGGCAACGTTGATGCGATAGCCGAACACGCCGTCCTGGCCCACACGGCCGCCGAGATCGGCTGCCGCAAGGAAGCTGGCGCGCTGCGTGTATTCGAGGCGCACCGAACGCAGGTCGTAGTCGGTCGGTCGCTTCACGACATAGTTGACGAGGCCGCCGGGCGCGCTGATGCCGGCCTGGATGCCGCTCGTGCCGCGCAGGATCTCGACGCGTTCCTTGTTGTCCAGCGGGATCGTCGTCTCGGCGTTGATCGGCAACCCTTCGCGGCGGAAGTTGTAGTCGTTGTCGAGCGTGTAGCCGCGCACGGACACGATGTCCCAGTAGCCCGGCGCGTCGTACGCATCGGTGAGCGACGGATCGAATCTCGTGAGATCGGCGAGCCGCCGCGCGCCGCTTTGTTCGATCATGCGGCTGTCCACCACACCGGCGGAGACCGGCAAGTCCTTGATCGGCACGTCGCCGAAGCCGGTGACGTCGGCGGCAGGCGGGAAGGCCTGGCCGGAGACGGCCACCGGCGGCAGCGCGGTGGTGGATTGTTGGGAATGGGCGCTGCCGGCGACGAGCAGCAGGCCGATCGCGCGCGCGATCGCGTGAAAAGTAGGTGCGTGTGTTTTCATTGGGCCTTCCTTCGCGAGCATTACCTCGTTCAGGTTCAAAGGGACTTTCTCAGTCGCCGCACCCGCGGCAACACCCCTGGCTTGCAAGCGCATCGAGCGCTCGCGGAACGGATTCTATTCCAGCGCGTTGCGGCCGCGCCGGTTTGCGCTCAGTCAAACACCGGCGTTTCGACGCCGAGCACCTTGTGCAGCTTCGGCGATGTCGTCGTGTACTGCAGCAGCACCCGTTTGTCGGGAAAGACGATCGGTGCGGCGCCGAAGGCCGCCAGCGCGCATTCGTGGAAGCCCGACAGGATCAACTTCTTCTTGCCGGGATAGGTGTTGATGTCGCCGACCGCGAAGATGCCCGGCACGCTGGTCGAGAACTTCTCGGTGTCGACGACGAGCTGCTTGCGCTCGATGTCCAGGCCCCACTCGGCAATGGGCCCGAGCTTGGGCGACAGGCCGAAGAAGACGAGCAGCATGTCCAGCGGCACGACGCGCGTGATGCCGTCGTTGCCCGTCACCTTCGCGGCTGCGAGGCGCCCGTCTTTCTCTTCATGGCCCGTGACCTGCCCGACGATGAATTGCATCTGCATCGCATCGCACAGCTCCTTCATCTTCGCCACCGAAGCGGGCGCGGCCTTGAAGCCGTCGCGGCGGTGAATGACGATGACGCTGGATGCCTGGTTCGGCCCCTCTTGCGCGAAGTTCAGCGCCCAGTCGAGCGCGGAGTCGCCGCCGCCGACGATGACGAGGTCCTTGCCCTTGAAGTCGGCGGGGTTCTTCACGCGGTAGAACAGCTGCCGGCCGTCGAACTTGTCGATGCCCTCGATCTTGAGCGTGCGCGGCTCGAACGCGCCGACACCGGCGGCGATGAAGACGGTCTTCGCGGCGAACTGCGTGCCCTTGCTCGTCGCGACGAAGAAGCGGCCGTCTTCGCGCTGCTGCAAGGCCGTGACGGTCTGCCCGAAATGGAATGTCGCGCCGAACGGCTCGATCTGCCGCAGCAAGTTGTCGGTGAGCTCCTGCCCTGTGCAAACCGGCACGGCGGGGATATCGTAGATCGGCTTGTCGGGATAGAGCTCGACGCACTGGCCGCCCGGGTGCGGCAGCGAATCGATCACCTGGGCCTTGATCTCGAGCAGCCCCAGCTCGAACACCTGGAACAGGCCCACCGGACCGGCGCCGATCACCACCGCATCGGTTTCGATCGGGCCATCGTGCGCGGCGGCGGTCTTGATCACTTCGTCGGTCGTTCGGTCCATCAGCCTTGCACGTCCCGGATCAGTTCCGGCAACTTGCCCGTCTTGTCCTTCCACTCCTCGGCATCGGGCAGGGCGGGCTTGCGCTTCGTGATGCTCTTCCAGCCCGGCGCCCGCGAGAGGTCGGCGTTGATCTTGATGAACTGGACCTGGTCCGGCGGCGTGTCTTCCTCGGCGTAGATCGCGTTCACCGGGCATTCGGGGATGCACACCGCGCAATCGATGCATTCATCCGGGTCGATCACCAGGAAGTTCGGGCCTTCGCGGAAGCAGTCCACGGGGCAGACGTCCACGCAATCCGTGTATTTGCAGCGGATGCAGGATTCGGTGACGACGTGAGTCATGTTGTTCTGGTGGCGGGAAAGACGACGACCCCCCGATTTTACGGGTCGGCCCCGGGGAGGCCCCTGATGTGGCTCAACGAAGCAGCACAGCCTGCGCGGTCTTGTTCCTCAGGCGGCAGCTTCCAGCTCGCGGCCGGGCGCCTTGACGTGCAGCCCGCACTCCTTGGCCGACTCCTCCCACCACCAGCGGCCGGCGCGGAAATCCTCGCCGAGCGAGATCGCGCGCGTGCAGGGCGCGCAGCCGATGCTCGGGTAGAAGTCGTCGTGCAGCGGGTTGTAGTCGACGCCGTGCAGCCCGATGTAGTGCCACACGTCGCCCCAGGTCCAGCTCGCGAGCGGGTTGAACTTCACGCGTTCTTCGCTCGCGTCGACCAGCGGGACGTCGGCGCGCGAGCCGGACTGCTCGCGGCGCAGGCCCGTGATCCAGGCGCGCTGCCCGGCGAGGGCGCGCTCCATCGGCTCGACCTTGCGGATCTGGCAGCAAGAGCGGCGCAGCTCGGCACTGCGGTACATCGGGTCCTTGCCCTCGCGCCGCACGAACTGCACGACGGCTTCACTGCGCGGCCGGTACACCTCGATGCGGTTGCGCGAGCGTGCCTTCGCGCGCTCCAGCAGCGCGAGCGTCTGCCACGGCAACATGCCCGTGTCGAGCACGAACACCGGGATGTCGAGCTCGAGCGATTCGGCCAGGTGCATGATCACCACGCCTTCGGCGCCGAGGCCCGACGCCTGCTTGAGCGGCTGGAACTCGGCCGCCGCGCGCTTCAGGAGCGCCTGCGTTTCCGCGAGCTTCGTTTCGAAGTCCTTCGAGGGCTTCGCGTACAGCGTGACAGCGCTCATCACGCTGCCTCCGCGAAACGCGGCGTCGACGCGATGTCACCCTGGTAGTAAGCCACGAAGCGTTCGAACTGCCGCGGCACGTCGGCCGGGTCCTTGCCGTCCTTGAGCACCGCACTCGAGAAGCCCGTGCGTTGCATGGGCACGAGCTGGTCGACCAGTACGTCGCCCGTCGCGCGAATGTCCCCGGTGAAGCGGCGCCGCCGGCGGATCAGCCACGCCTGGCTGTAGGCGCGGCCATCGGTGAACTTCGGGAAATGCAGTTCGACGCGATCGATGCCGTCCAGCGACACCGTAAGCGGATCGGCGTCGTTCGCCAGTTGCAGCACGCGCACCCGCGCTTGCGTTTCGTGTTCGGCGGCGGAAATGATGTCCAGCGACCGTTCCATCACGCCACCTCCTTCTCGGCGAAGCGTGCGTTGTTGGCAGCGGCCTTGAACGGCTCGATGCCGACACGGCGCAGCGTGGCGATGAACGTTTCCTGGCGGCCTTCGCCGGTGGACTGGCGCAGCCGTCGGTATTCGTCGACCAGGGCCTCGATCACGGCAGGCACTTCCTCCTTCGCGAAGGACGGGCCGATGATCTTGCCGGGCGCGGCCGGGCCGCCCGCATGCGAGCCGTCGCCGCCGCCGAGCGTGATCTGGTACCACTCCTTGCCATCCTTGTCGACGCCCAGGATGCCGATGTGCCCCGCGTGGTGGTGGCCGCACGAGTTGATGCAGCCCGAGAAGTTGATGTCGATCTCGCCGATGTCCCATTCCTCGTCGAGGTCCTGGAAGCGCTGCGTGATCGCTTCGGCGATCGGCAGCGAGCGCGCGTTGGCGAGCGAGCAGAAGTCGCCGCCCGGGCAGGCGATCATGTCCGTGATGAGACCGATGTTGGCGCGGGCGACACCGAGCTTGCGCGCCGCGGCCCACAGCTCGGGCAGGTCGTCCTGGTGCACCCAGGGCAGCAGCAGGTTCTGTTCGTGCGTGACGCGCACTTCGCCGGCGGAGAAGCGATCGGCGAGCTGCGCGGCGGCGTCGAGCTGGTCCGCGGTCGCGTCGCCGGGGTTCTGGCCGAGGCGCTTGAACGACAGCACGACCGCGCGCAGTTGCGCGTCGCGATGCGGCAGCACGTTGCGCTGCAGCCAGCGATCGTAGGCCGGATCGGCTTCGGCATCGGCGCGGATGATCTCGTGCACGCTTTGCGACGCCGCGTCACGCGGGCGGCGAGTGATCGCGGGCGGCGCGAATTGCGCGGCCACGCGGTCGTACTCGGCTTGCGTGATCGTGTGCGGCGCGCCGTCGAGCTCGACGATCTGGCGGAATTCCTCTTCGACCTTGTCGATGTAGCCCTGGCCCTCGCTCTTCACGAGGATCTTGATGCGCGCCTTCCACACGTTGTCGCGGCGGCCGTACTGGTTGTAGACGCGGATGCACGCCTCGATGTAGTTCAGGATCTGGTCCCAGCGCACGAACTCGCTCACCACCGTCCCGATGATCGGCGTGCGGCCCATGCCGCCGCCCACCTGCACGCGGAAGCCGAGGTCGCCCGCGTCATTGCGCAGGAGCTGCAGGCCGATGTCGTACCAGCCGAGCGCGGCGCGGTCTTCCTTCGCGCCGTTGACGGCGATCTTGAATTTGCGCGGCAGGAAGCAGAACTCCGGGTGCAGCGCCGCCCATTGGCGGATGATTTCGCAGAACGGCCGCGG
>DATBPW010000343.1:0-8825 GCA_036561125.1 Ramlibacter sp.
GCGCCGGGCCATGCGATGAAGCCGTCGCCGCGGCCCACCTTGCGGCTGTCGCACTGCAGCGCGCCCGACACGCGGGCATGCAGCCATTGCGCGGCTTCGTGCGGGCTGTGGAGTTCGATCATCAGAACGACTCCTCCTCGCCGTGCACGACGACCTGCGGCTTGACGCTCATGTCGGGCTGCACGCCCAATGTGGGCAGCGCCTGCTGCACCGTCGCACTGAACACGGGCGCGGCCACGTCGCCGCCGAAGTGCTCGCCGGCGCTGGGCTCGTCCACCATCACCGCGACGACGATGCGCGGGTTCTCGATGGGCGCGATGCCGGCGAACCAGGAGCGATAGCGGTTGGTCGCGTAGCCCTTGCCCACCTGCTTGTATGCGGTGCCCGACTTGCCGCCCACCGAGTAGCCGACCGTCTGCGCCTTGGGGCCGGTCCCGCCGGGGCCGGCGGCCATCTGCAGCATGGTGCGCACTTCGGACACGGTCTCGGGCGAGAACACCTGCACGCCCACCGCGGGCTCGGGGCTCTTGAGCAACGTCGCGGGGATGATCTGGCCGTCGTGCGCCCAGACGGTGTAGCTGCGCGCGATCTGGAACAGCGATGCGGACAGGCCATAGCCGTACGACATCGTCGCCTGCTCCACCGGCTTCCACGTGCGCCACGGACGCAGCCTTCCGCTCACCGCGCCCGGGAACGTGATCTGCGGCTTCTGCCCGAAGCCGACCTGCGTGAACAGCTCCCACATCTGCCGCGGCTGCATCTGCAGGCCGATCTTCAGCGCGCCGATGTTGCTCGATTTCTGGATCACCTGCTGGACCGTGAGCGCGCCGTGCGGGTGCGCATCGGAGATCCTCATGCCGCTCATCATCACGAAACCCGGGCCGGTCTGGATCACCGTCTGCGGCGTGACGATCTTGTCCTCGAGCGCGAGGCCGATGGTGAACGGCTTCATCGTCGAGCCCGGCTCGAACACATCGGTGATCGCGCGGTTGCGCAGCTGCTCGCCCGACAGGTTCTGGCGCTTGTCGGGCGAATAGCTCGGGTAATTCGCGAGCGCCAGCACCTCGCCGGTGATCGCGTCGAGCACGACGATGCTGCCGGCCTTCGCCTTGTTCTCGACGACGGCGTCGCGCAGCTTCTGGTACGCGAAGAACTGGATCTTGCTGTCGATCGACAGCTGCAGGTCGTGCCCGTCCACCGGCGGGATCTGCTCACGGACGTCCTCGACGATGTGGCCCAGGCGGTCCTTGATGACGCGCCGCGTGCCCGGGCGGCCCGCGAGTTCCTTGTCGAACGCGAGCTCCATGCCTTCCTGGCCATGGTCGTCGGTGTTGGTGAAGCCGACGACGTGCGCCGCCGCTTCGCCTTCCGGGTACTCGCGCTTGTATTCCTTGCGCTGGAACACGCCCTTGATGTTCAGCGCCGCGACCTGCTTCGCGACGGGCTCGTCGACCTGGCGCTTGAGCCACACGAAGGACTTGTCCTCGTCCTGCAGCTTCTTCTGCAGCTCGGGCAGCGGCATGTCCAGCAGCTTCGCCAACCGCGCGAGCTTCGCCTTGTCGTGGTCCATGTCCTCGGGCGAAGCCCAGATGCTCGGCGCCGGCACGCTGGTGGCCAGCAGCAGCCCGTTGCGATCGAGGATGCGCCCGCGGTTGGCCGGCAGCTCGATCGTGCGCGCGTAGCGCACCTCGCCCTGCTTCTGGAAGAAGTCGTTGCCCCACACCTGGATCCATGCCGCGCGCACCGCGAGCGCGAGGAAGCTCACCGCGAGCGCGCCCACGATGAAGCGGCTGCGCCACACGGGCGTCTTGCTCGCAAGCAGCGGGCTCGACGTGTAGATCACGCTGCGGCTGCTCATTGCGGCGCCCCCGCGTCCTTGAGCTTGACGTATTGCGTGATCGCGGGCGACGCCACGCGCATCTGCAGTTGCTCCTTCGCGAGCTTCTCCACGCGCTGCGGTGTCGCCTGCGCGCGCTTTTCGAACTCGAGGCGCTCGCGCTCGGTCTGCAGGTGCCGCGCATCGGTCTCGGCCCTGTCGAGTTCGCCGTACAGCCGGCGCGACTGGTACTGCGTGCGCACGAGGAACAGCGCGCTCGCGATCACCGCCATGAGCAGGACGAGGTTCAGGCGCGTCATGCTGCCCTCACCCCGGCCCTCTCCCGCACGCGGGAGAGGGTGAGAAGCGCGCACGCGTGCATCATGCCTGCGTCCTCTCCGCGACACGCATGATCGCGCTGCGCGCGCGCGGGTTGCGCTGCACTTCTTCCCCGGTCGGGCGCACGCGCGCGATCGCGCGCAGCTTCATCGGCTGCGGCGGCGCGAACGGCGCGCGCCGGTCCACCACCTCGCGCGAATGCTTCGCGATGAACTGCTTCGCGATGCGGTCTTCGAGCGAATGGAAGCTGATCACGACGAGGCGACCTCCGGGTTGCAGCACGTGCAGGCTCGCATCTAGCGCCTGGCGGAGCTCTTCAAGCTCGGCGTTGACGAAAATCCGAAGAGCCTGAAATGTGCGCGTCGCAGGGTCCTGGCCCGCCTCGCGGGTCCTGACCGCGCCAGCCACGAGCTCGGCCAGTTCGCGTGTGGTTCGAATTGCACCCCGCTCCTGTCGGCGAGCCACAACCGCCTTTGCAACCTGAACAGCAAACCGTTCCTCGCCGAATTCACGAATCACCTCCGCGATCTGCCCCACGGGTGCGGTCGCCAGCCATTCCGCCGCGCTGATGCCGCGCGTCGTGTCCATGCGCATGTCCAGCGGTCCTTCCGCGCGGAAAGAAAAACCCCGCGCGGGGTTGTCGATCTGCGGGGAGCTCACGCCCAGGTCCATCAGGATGCCGGCGACGCTCGAGCCACCCAGCTGCGAGATCGCGGCGAAGCCTTCGTGGCGGATCGAGAAGCGCTCGTCCTCGATCGCGTTCGCGGCCGCGATCGCTTCCGGGTCCTTGTCGAAGGCGATCAAACGGGACGTCGCGTCGATAAGCGAGAGGATCGCGCGCGAATGCCCGCCGCGGCCGAACGTCGCGTCGACGAAGGTTTGTCCCGGCTTGGTGAATGCGTCGCCCGAGAGGGCATCGACTGCTTCGTTCAACAAGACGGTGGTGTGATTCCATGCGTCCACCGCTTGCGCTCAGAAAGAAAATTCCTTGAAGACGTCGGGCATCGCACCCTGCATCGCCTCCGCTTCCCTGGCCTCGTATTTCGACTTGTCCCAGAGCTCGAAATACGTCCCCATGCCAAGCAGCATGGTTTCCTTCTCGATGCCCGCCGCGGCACGCAACTCCGGCGAGACCAGCACACGGCCCGTGCCGTCGAGTTCGCCGTCCATTGCGTTGCCAAGGAAGATTCTCTTCCACCACTGCGCGTCCATCGGTAACGCGGCGATACGGTCGCGGAATTTTTCCCATTCCGGCCGCGGGAAGATCATCAGGCAGCCATGCGGATGCTTCGTGATGGTGAGCTGGTGGTTCGCGGTGGCGGCCAGCACGTCGCGATGCCGGGTCGGCACGGAAAGCCTCCCTTTGGCATCGAGAACGAGTGACGAAGCGCCCTGGAACACCGCTGTAAGTCCTTGCTACCTGTTTGCGCGCAAGGAAAACGGCCGTTGGGCACGTTTTCCCACTTCATTGCACTTTTTTGCACTGTAGCAGGAAAACTCGGCAGCGCAAGCGGGGGAGTGCCGCGTTTTTGTAATGAAATCAAGGACTTAGACGGCCAATCGCAAGCGATTCAGCCGAAAAATTCGTTCCAAATGAATGACTTAGCTGAGGCACTGCATGTGATACCTCAGCACCGAGCCCATCTGTCAGAGGATGTAGCGCGAGAGGTCCTCGTCGTGGCTCAGGTCCTTCAGCCGCGTGTCGACATACGCGCCGTCGATCGTCACGTGCTTGTCGACGAGCTTCGTCGCGTCGAAGCTCACGTCCTCGAGCAGCCGCTCCATCACGGTGGCGAGCCGGCGCGCACCGATGTTCTCGGTGCGCTCGTTCACTTCGAATGCGATCGCCGCGATGCGCGTGATGGCCCCGGGCGTGAACTCCAGCGCGACACCTTCGGTCGCCAGCAACGCCTCGTACTGCTTCACCAGCGACGCGTGCGTCTGCGTGAGGATCGCTTCGAAGTCCTGCACCGAAAGTGAATCCAGTTCGACGCGGATCGGCAAGCGGCCCTGCAGTTCGGGAATCAGGTCGCTCGGCTTCGACAGGTGGAACGCGCCGCTCGCGATGAACAGGATGTGGTCGGTCTTGATCGGGCCGTACTTCGTCGAGACCGTGGTGCCTTCGACCAGCGGCAGCAAATCGCGCTGCACACCCTGGCGCGACACGTCGGCGCCGCTCGTCTCGGATCGCGACGCGACCTTGTCGATCTCGTCGATGAACACGATGCCGTTCTGCTCCGCGTTCTGGATCGCCTGCGCGCGGATCTCTTCCTCGTTCACCATGCGCGCGGCTTCTTCCTCGACCAGCAGCTTCATCGCTTCGCCGATCTTCAGCTTGCGCTTCTGGCGCTTGGCGCCGCCGAACTGCTGGAACATCCCGCGCAATTGTTCGGCCATGTCCTCCATGCCCGCGGGCCCGAGGATCTCCAGTTGCGGGCGCTGTTCGGCGACGTCGACCTCGATCTCGGTGTCGTCGAGCAAGTGCTCGCGCAGCTTCTTGCGAAACGACTGGCGCGCGGCGTTGTCGCCACCCGCTTCGCCGAAGCGCGGCGGCGGCACGAGCACGTCCAGCACGCGGTCCTCGGCGGCATCTTCGGCGCGCGAACGCACCATGCGCATCCCGGCGACGCGCGCGTCCTTCACGGCCATCTCGACGAGGTCGCGCACGATCGAGTCGACGTCCTTGCCGACGTAGCCGACCTCGGTGAACTTCGTCGCCTCGACCTTGATGAACGGCGCGTCGGCCAGGCGCGCGAGCCGGCGCGCGATCTCGGTCTTGCCCACTCCCGTCGGGCCGATCATGAGGATGTTCTTCGGCGTGATCTCCGCGCGCAGCTTGTCGTCGACCTGCTGGCGGCGCCAGCGGTTGCGCAGCGCGATCGCCACGGCCCGCTTCGCCTGGTGCTGGCCGACGATGTGGTGGTCCAGTTCGGAGACGATCTCCTGGGGTGTCATCGAGCTCATCGCGTCACCCCAGCGTCTCGACGGTGTGGTTCATGTTGGTGTAGATGCAAAGCTCGCCCGCGATCTCGAGCGACTTCTTGACGATCTCGGGAGCGCCCAGCTGCGTGTTGTCGAGCAACGCCTTCGCTGCGGCTTGCGCATACGCGCCGCCGGAGCCGATTGCAATGATGCCGTGCTCCGGTTCGAGCACGTCGCCGTTGCCGGTGATGATCAGCGACGACTCGGCATCCGCGACGGCCAGCATCGCTTCGAGGCGGCGCAGCACGCGATCCGTGCGCCAATCCTTCGTGAGCTCGATCGCCGAACGGATGAGGTTGCCCTGGTGTTTCTCGAGCTTGGCTTCGAAGCGTTCGAACAGCGTGAATGCGTCGGCCGTCGCGCCCGCGAAGCCGGCCAGCACCTTGTCGTGATGGAGCTTGCGCACCTTGCGCGCCGAGCCCTTCACCACGACGTTGCCGAGCGTCACCTGCCCGTCGCCGCCGATCGCCACTTGCCACGTGCCGTCGGGCATGCGCCGACGCACACTGACGATGGTCGTTCCGTGAAATTGTTCCATCGCAGTGATGTGGGGATGGCGCCTGCGAATGCAAGCGCGACAGCGTTTCAGTCTGCGCGTGCCATCACGCGCGAATGCTCGCTGATGCCGATGACGTTGAAGAACGCGGCGACGAGCCGGTGCACCTCGACGAATTGCACCTGGCGTCCTTCGGCCTGCCGCGCGGTGACCCAGTTGAGCAGGGTGCCCGCGGCCGAGAAATCGATGCGGATCAGGCGCGCACACGAGATCACGATCACGTCGGCGCCGAGCGTCTTCGCTTCGAGCATGTCGAGCGGCTCGTTCGCGTCACCGAGGATCTGGCCGGCCAGTTCCACCGTGGAGATGTTCGACATCTGCGACATCGGCATCTGCGTGGAATCGCCGTACAGGCTGCTCAGGCCCGAAGTGATCGAATCGCGGAAGGCTTCGCCGACGATCGTGTGCCCGGCGATGTAGCTGCCGTCGGGCTGGATCGGCTTGTACTCGCAGCGCGCGCTGTCCCACGACGGCGGCGAGACTTCGTACGTGACGCAGTAGTCGAGGGCGACGAGCTCGAATTCGTCGGGCCGGTGCATCACGCGCAACACTTCCATGCGCAACTTCCACCATGCCGGGTTCACGCTCTTGTCGCCCGAGGGCGTGGCGTCCTTGAGCACCTTTTCGAGGTTGTCCGAGCCGATGAAGCGCAACTGCACGGGCGCCGCCGCCCATTGCGTGAACTGGCGCGTCAGCGGCTCGATCGCCGCTTCGTCGATCGCGTTCAGCTTCATCCACGACAGCTTCCACGGCGCCTCGGCCTTGGCCAACGCGGCGTTCATCGTGGCGATCGACTGGGTGCCGACCGTCGGCGGCGCGGTCCAGTTCGCCACCGCCTTGCCGCCGGCGCCGGGTGCGGCCGCGGCGGCGGGTGCGCTCATGCGGCCGACCGCCTCCGGAATGGAGAACCACTGCGGCGCGGAGCGGCCGAAGCGGCCCGCGAAATCGATCGCCGCGGTCTCGAAGCGGTCCTGCCGTCCCGTCGCGCGATACAGGTCGAACAGCGTGAGCCACGTTTCGTCGTGGTCGATGCGCGGGCCGTTCGGCGCAAGCACTTCGAGCAGGCCCGCCTCCGCGCCCGCGTCGTCGCCGTTCGCGAAGCGGATCGACGCTTCCTCGAGCTCGGGATCGTGCGCGAATTCACCGACGTCGATCGCGAACAGCTTCGACGCGGAAAAACCGGTGTTGGAACCGGAATCCGAAGAAGGTCCGCTGGTGGACATCGCGGAGAACATCGGATTCGGCCGCGGCGGCACCGCAGGCGACGGTGACACCGGGGCCGCGCGCGCAACCGGGGCAGCGGCGGGCGGCGGGGGCGGCTGTTGCTGCGCCGATGGCGGCACCTGCGCCGCACGCGCGATGACCGATGCCGGTGCCGGCGCGGGCGAGCGTGCGGGAGCGGCGGGAGCCTGGGTCGCGCGCGGCATCGCAGGCGCCGCGCGCGGCATCTGCATGTCCGGCATCAACTCGTCGGGCTCGACCGGCTCGGACGGCGCGTTCGCGGGTTCGAGCGGCTGCGGCTCCGTCTTGGTGTAAGCGGTGGATCGCATGGCCGGACCGAGCGGCGGGGGCGGCGGCGACGCCACGGCAGGCGCGCGAGTGGGTTCCGGCACCGGGCCTTGCGACGAAACCTGGAAACTGCCCGACGTGTTCAGCCGGCTCGAATCGCCGTGCTTGGTCTTCCACCACTGCATCGACATCTGCGCTTCGATCTCGTCGATCTTCTTCAGCGTCGTCGCGCGGTCGTCCGGCTTCGAAGGCATCGAGCTCTGGAAGAACGATGGGCGCGCCGCCGGGTCCTGGCCCGCCATCACCTCCGAGCGGCGCATCTTGCGGAGCATGTCGAACTCGCGCTTGCGGACGAAATCGTTCCGGCGCTTCCGCTCGATCATCTCCTTGAGCATCTGCTTGGAGTACTGGCTCTCGCGGTCGGACTCCTGCGCGTCCAGGTCGGCCCAGTTCGTCGTCGGGTTCTTGACGAACTTCACTACCTTCGACAGCAGGCCCGGTCCTTCTTCTTTGGTGGCCATGGGAGGTAGCGGGAAGTCGTGCGGGGTACTGCGGGGCCGGTCAGTCGCCGAACATCTTCTGCTTCAGCTCGCGCCGCTGCTGCGCCTCGAGCGAGAGCGTCGCAGTCGGACGGGCCAGCAGGCGCGCGACGCCGATCGGCTCGCCGGTCTCGTCGCAATAGCCGTAGTCGCCCGCGTCGATGCGCGCGATCGACTGCTCGATCTTCTTGAGCAGCTTGCGCTCGCGGTCGCGGGTGCGCAGCTCCAGCGCGTGCTCTTCCTCGATCGTCGCGCGGTCGGCGGGATCGGGCACGATGACCGTGTCCTCGCGCAGGTGCTCGGTCGTCTCGCCGGCGCTGTTCAGGATCTCCTGCTTCAGCTGCAGCAGCTTCAGGCGGAAGAACGCCATCTGCTTTTCGTTCATGTACTCCGAATCGGGCATTGCGAGGATCTCCTCGTCGGAGAGCTGCTCGGCCGGCTTGGACTTCCAGTTGTTCGCGAGCTTCGGGTCTTTCTTGATCGCCACCAGCGGAGGCGGGTTCAGGACAGGGGACATCGTGTTCGTATAGCTTGCTTTCGCGGCGGCCGGTGCCGTCGCGGCCGGCGGCATGGCGACTGCCGCGGCCGGCTCCATGCGCGTCGGTGGTTTCGTGGCCCGTGCGGCCTGCGCGGCTGGTGCAGTGGCGCGCGTCGGCGGTTTCACGGGTGCGGGGGCGGCTGCGCGGGACGCGGCCGCCTTCGGGGTTGTCGCCGGGACTGCCTTCGCCGGCGCCTTGGCCGGGGCTTTCGCCGGCGGCTTGGCCTTGGCGGCAGGCGCCTTCTTTGCTACAGGTTTCGTAGCAGCCTTGGCCGACGCTTTGGCGGGTGCAGCCTTCCGGGCGGCCGGTTTCTTCGCGGGAGCCTTCGCCACGGCCTTCTTCGCCGGTGCCTTGCCGGCCGCTTTCGCGGGCCGCGACGCGGTCTTGGCGGCCTTGCTCGCCGGCTTCGCCTTCGCGACCGGCTTCCTGGCGGCCTTCGCGGCCGCCTTCGGTTGAGGCTTCACTTCCCGTCTCCTCGAACCCGCGCCCTCGGCATGCACGTGCGCATGCTTCCCGTCCGCAGGCTTTCCTCGTTGTGGCTTTCG
>DATBPW010000344.1:0-1515 GCA_036561125.1 Ramlibacter sp.
GTGCAGGGCGGCCAGCTCACGAACGGCGCGATGGGCAACGCGCGCTGGGTCGGCGTGCCGCTCAAGGACGTGCTCGCGCGCGCGGAGTTGAAGAACACCGCGCGCCAGGTCACGTTCAACGGCCTGGACGACGGCGTGATGGGCGGCGGCGATTTCGTCAAGGCGCTGGACATGAACGTCGCGCTGAACGGCGAAGTGATGATCGCCTACCAGATGAACGGCGCCGACCTGCCGTTCCTCAACGGCTTCCCCGTGCGCCTGGTCGCGCCCGGCTACTACGGCACGTACTGGGTCAAGCACCTGTCGGACATCCAGGTCGTCGACACGGTGTTCGACGGCTTCTGGATGAACCCGGCGTACCGGATCCCCGACAACGATTGCGCTTGCATCGAGCCGGGCGCGCCCACCGCGACGCGCCCGATCGGCCGCTTCGACGTGCGCTCGTTCATCACGTCGCATGCCGACGGCGCGCGCGTGCCGTCCGGCGTGCCGCTCAAGGTGCGCGGCATCGCGTTCGACGGCGGGCAGGGCATCCGCGAGGTCGCGTACTCCACCGACGGCGGGCAGACGTGGCGCGAAGCGGCGCTGGGCGCGGACATGGGCCGCTACTCGTTCCGCGAGTTCACGTTCGGCTTCGTGCCGGGGCCGGGCGTGTGGGACCTGCGCACGCGCGCGTTCAACCGCGCGGGCGCGAGCCAGCCGATGGAAGCGCTGTGGAACCCGTCCGGGTACATGCGCAACGTGGTCGAGTCCGTGAAGATCAACGCAGCCTGAAGGACGAACGCGATGGACAAGAAACAGTTCCTGGCATTCACGTTCGTGTTGCTGGCCGCGGGCAGCGCGACGGCCGTCACGAAGATCATCCAGATCCCGGCCGACACCGTGTTCCTCAAGCCGAGCCCCTTGCCCGGCTACGTCAAGGCGCAAGGCAATTGCGTCGCGTGCCACTCCGCCGAGTACATGCTGTACCAGCCGGCCACCGCGCCGCGCGGCTACTGGGACGCGATGGTTCACCGCATGAAGGCCGTGTTCAAGGCCCCGGTGCCCGACGAGGACATGCCGGCGATCGTCGACTACCTCGTGAAGACGTACGGGAACGAACAGCCGAAGTGACGGCTCAGTGCTCGCGGCACGCGCGAACCTGCACGCGCCGTTCGACCTTTTCGCCCCGGGACGTCGTCACCTCGACGTCCGAGCACTTCGCATCGATCTTGCGCACTTCGCGCGTGACGACCTTGTGGCCCTGCAGGTCGATGCCGCTCGACTCGCCGTAGATCAGCGCGAGCTGCACGACGCGGTCGCGGAATTCGAGCGCCTGCGGCGATTCGAGCCACTGCGCCTGCGCGCCGGCGGCGAGTGCCCAGCAGCAGATGCAACCGGTGACGAACGAGCGCATGCGCCATTGTGCGACTAGACTGCCGCCATGCCCGCCAAGGAGTTCACCACCGGCCGCATCCGCAAGGCGGACTACGACCCGTCGTCGCAGCAGCTCGACCTGCACTGGGACAACAAGAC
>DATBPW010000345.1:0-3319 GCA_036561125.1 Ramlibacter sp.
GCGCTGAACTTCTGATCAGGGCACGAGCACGGCGGCGCCATTGAGCGCGCCGCTGCGCACGGCCGCGATCGCGTCGTTCGCATCCGCCAATGGAAACGCCTGCACGTGCGTGCGCACGTGCAGGCGTTCGATCATTCGGAAGAACGCTTCGCCATCTTCGCGCGTGAGGTTGGCCACCGACTTCACTGCCCGCTCGCCCCACAGCAGCGAGTACTCGAACGAAGGGATCGCGCTCATGTGGATGCCGCCGCACACGACCACGCCGCCCTTGCGTGAGACGGCGAGTGCGGCGGGCACGAGCGGTCCCGCGGGCGCGAAGACCAGGCTGGCATCGAGGTCCACCGGCGGGCGCTCGTCACTCGCACCGGCCCACACCGCACCGAGCTCGCGCGCGAACGCCTGGCCCGCGGCGTCGCCGCGCCGCGTGAAAGCGTAGACCTCCTGCCCTTGCGCTACGCCGAGCTGGCAGACGATGTGCGCGGCCGCGCCGAAACCCCAGATGCCGATGCGCTTCGGGGCCGCGCCGCCCGCGATCCGCCACGTGCGAAACCCGATCAAGCCCGCGCACAGCAGGGGCGCGGCGTGCACGTCGTCGTACGCGGGAGGCAAGCGGAAGCAGAACTGCTCGTCGGCCGCGCAGTATTCGGCGTAGCCGCCGTCACGGTCGTACCCCGTGAACTGCGGTGCGTCGCACAGGTTCTCGCGCTGCATGCGGCAGAAATCGCACTGGCCACAGGTGTGGCCCAGCCACGGGATGCCGACGCGATCACCGCGCTGGAATCGCTTCGCGTGCGCACCGCAAACCACCACCTCGCCGACGACCTCGTGTCCCGGCACGACGCCGGCCTTGTGCGGCGGCAATTCCGAATCGATCACGTGCAGGTCCGTGCGGCATACGCCGCACGCGAGCACGCGCACCAGCACGTCGCGCTCGCCCACGGACGGCAACGGCTTGCGCACGGCCACCAGCTTGCGCGCGGCCGTGTCGACCGCCATCGCGAGCATCGACCCGGGAAGCATGCGGCGATGCTACGCCGCACGAGAAAAAAGTGTGAAGTCCGCCCTACGCCGGATTCTGTGCATGCGGTTGCCCGCACGTGACCGTCATTCATCTGGGCCGGGGATCGCTCCGCCGGCTCGGTGCTACCTACCCGTGGACTCCGCGGGCCGCATCATCGTCCACCTATTTGGTATTGCTGCGCGTAGAGATTGCCCGTTTCACCCTCGACGCACCTTGCGGCACATCGAGACTCGTCTCTGTTGCTCTGATCCTCGCCTCGCGGCGGACAGGTGTTACCTGCTACGCTGCCCTGTGCAGTCCGGACGTTCCTCCAGTGCCTCGCGGCACCAGCGACGGCCCGGCGGGCTTCACGGGGCGTATTATCCGCCCCACTTCACCTGGCCGCTCGACACGGCCCCGAAGCCATGATCCGCATCTCCGAACTCAAGCTGCCCCTCGCGGCTGTTCCCCCCGACGAAGGCGCGCATCCGCTCGATGCGCTGCGCGACGCGGCAGCCCAGAAGCTGCGCATCGAGCCGTCGCAAATCACACGCATCGATGTGTTCAAGCGCAGCTTCGACGCACGCAAGGCCGAGCTCGCGGCCGTCTACATCGTCGACGTCGCCTTGATCGACGCCAACGCCGAGCCTGCGGTGCTCGCGCGCTTCGAGCGCGACCCGCACGTGGCGCCGACGCCCGACATGCGATGGCATGCGCCGGCGCACTTCGATTCGCCACCGCAATTGCGGCCGGTCGTCGTCGGGTTCGGCCCGTGCGGGATCTTCGCGGCGCTCGTGCTCGCGCAGATGGGCCTGTGCCCCATCGTGCTCGAACGCGGCAAGAACGTGCGCGAGCGAACCCGGGACACGTGGGGCTTGTGGCGCAAGCGCGTGCTCGAGCCCGAGAGCAACGTGCAGTTCGGCGAAGGCGGCGCCGGCACGTTCTCCGACGGCAAGCTGTACAGCCAGATCAAGGACCCGCGCCACCTCGGGCGCAAGGTGATGTCCGAGTTCGTGAATGCGGGCGCGCCCCCCGAGATCCTGTACGCCGCGCATCCGCACATCGGAACGTTCAAGCTGGTGAAGGTGGTCGAGAACATGCGCGCACAGATCGTGCGGCTCGGCGGCGAGATCCGCTTCCGCCAGCGCGTGACCGACCTGCTCATCGAAGATGGCGCCGTGCGCGGCATCACCTTGCTCGACCAGGCCACCGGCGCGACGAGCGAATTGCGTGCCGACCACGTCGTGCTCGCGCTCGGGCACAGCTCGCGCGACACGTTCGAGATGCTGCATGCGCGTGGCGTGCACATGGAAGCCAAGCCGTTCTCGATCGGCTTTCGCATCGAGCATCCGCAAGGCGTGATCGATCGCGCGCGCTGGGGCCGGCACGCCGGGCATCCGCTGCTCGGCGCGGCCGACTACAAGCTCGTGCATCACGCGGGCAACGGGCGCTCGGTGTACAGCTTCTGCATGTGCCCCGGCGGGACGGTGGTGGCCGCGACGTCCGAGCCGCAGCGCGTCGTGACGAACGGCATGAGCCAGTACTCGCGCAACGAACGCAATGCGAACGCAGGCATCGTCGTCGCCATCGAGCCGCAGCGCGACTATCCAGGCGGCGTGCTCGCGGGTGTGGCGCTGCAGCGCGAGCTCGAGTCGCGCGCGTTCGTGCTCGGCGGCGGCAACTACGATGCGCCCGCGCAGCTGCTCGGCGATTTCGTCGCGGGGCGCGAGTCGACGCAGCTCGGCGGCGTCGTGCCGTCGTACCAGCCCGGCGTGAAGCTCGGCAATTTGCACGAAGCGCTGCCCGCGTTCGCGATCGAGGCGATGCGCGAGGCACTGCCCGTGTTCGGCCGGAAGATTCGCGGCTACGACATGCCCGATGCGGTGCTCACGGGCGTGGAGACGCGCACGTCGTCGCCCGTGCGCATCACGCGGGGCGAAGACTTCCAGAGCCTGAATGTGCGCGGCCTGTTTCCTGCCGGCGAAGGTGCAGGCTATGCCGGCGGGATCCTTTCCGCCGGCGTGGACGGCATCAAGGTCGGCGAAGCGGTGGCAGCGAGCTTCGCCTCCACGTCACGCGCCCATCAGTGATGTTCTTGCCAATGGCCGCCGCGTTGGTGCCACTGGTTGCCATGCTGTTCCCAAGTGCGCGGAACCCAGCGATAGCCCGGGCGCGGATGCTCCCAGCGGCCCTGCGTCCACACATGGCGGCCGCCTTGCCAGCCCCAGTAGCCGCCGATCCACAGCGCGCCCGGATAAGGCGCGACGCCGTAGGTTTCAGCGACCAGCGGCGGCGGGCCGTAAGGCGCGACGACTTCGG
>DATBPW010000346.1:0-5301 GCA_036561125.1 Ramlibacter sp.
CACGCCGCGCTGATCTCGCGCCTGAAGATCATGGCGGAGCTCGACATCGCCGAGAAGCGCCTGCCGCAGGACGGGCGCATTTCGCTGCGCATCGGCACGCGCGCGGTGGACGTGCGCGTCTCCACGCTTCCGTCCGCGCACGGCGAACGCGCGGTGCTGCGCCTGCTGGACAAGACCGAGAGCAAGATCAACCTCGAATCGGTCGGCATGATCGGCAACACGTTGCGCCGCTTCGAGCACCTGGTCGAACAGCCGCACGGGATCATCCTGGTCACCGGGCCGACGGGCTCGGGCAAGACGACCACGCTGTATGCCGCGCTCACGCGCATGGATGCGGGCTCCAACAACATCATGACGGTCGAGGACCCGATCGAATACGAGCTGCCCGGCATCGGGCAGACGCAGGTCAACCCGAAGATCGACCTCGACTTCGCGAAGGCCCTGCGCGCGATCCTGCGGCAGGACCCGGACACGATCATGATCGGCGAGATTCGCGACTACGAAACCGCGCAGATCGCGATCCAGGCGTCGCTCACCGGCCACCTCGTGCTCGCCACCGTGCACACCAACGATTCGGCGAGCACGGTGACGCGCCTGATCGACATGGGCGTCGAGCCGTTCCTGCTCTCGTCCTCGCTGCTCGGCGTGCTGGCGCAGCGCCTCGTGCGCAAGCTGTGCCCGCATTGCCGCGTCGCCGCCAACGGCGCGTGGACCGCGAAGGGTTGCGAGCACTGCGGCTTCACCGGCTACCAGGGCCGCACCGGCGTGTTCGAGCTGATGATCGTCGACGATCGCATCCGCGAGTTGATCCACAATCGCAGCGCCGAATCCGCGATCCGCGAGGCGGCGCTGGCCGGCGGCATGGCCTTGATGCGCGAGGACGGCGACCGCCTCGTGCGCGAAGGAATCACGTCCCGCGAGGAAGTGCTGCGCGTCACGCGCGAGTGATGCGCGAGTGGGCCGGCCTTGATGCGCATCAAGGCCCGGAAGCGGCGCGGGCCGCATCCTTGGTGCGACGAGGTGTCCCATGCTCGATCCCATCAAGGCCTGGCACGAAGAACACGTGTACTTCCAGCGGCTGCTCAAGCTCCTGCAGCACGAGATGGATGCGTTCGCCTGCGGCGACACGCCGAACTTCCAGTTGATGCGCGACATCATCTCGTACCTGCGCGACTGGGCCGACGAATACCACCACCCGCGCGAGGACGAAGCTTTCGCGCGCATCGCGAAGCTGCGCCCCGAACGGCAGCTGGCGATCGCGCGCCTGAAGCAGGAGCACCGCGTGATCGCGCGGGCCGGCGAGCAGCTCGAAAAGATTCTGGAAGAAGTGGAAGCGGGCGACATCGTGCCGCGCTCGCAGGTGGAGATCGCCGCCGCGACGTTCCTCGTCTACTACGGCAACCACATCTCGCAAGAGGAAGAGGACATCCTCCCGCTGGCCGCGAAGCTGCTGGGCGAAAACGACTGGGCCGCGATCAAGAACGCGGGTCCCGTGAAAGGCGCCGTGCCGCTCGAGCGGTTCCGCGAGCTGCGGCACCGCATCGAAACGGAAATCTGAAAGCGGCCTACACGCGCTCGGGCGCGTGCGGCTTGCCCGGCAAATCGATGGGGATGTAGCGCCGCCCGGGCTCGTCGTCCGCGGGCGGTGCTTTCGGCTTGCCGTCGCCGGGGTTCGGCTCGGGATTGTGATCCGGAACGTTGTCGGGCGGAATTTCGTGGGCCTTCATCGATCACTCCTTGCGCGCATCGTCGTCATCGCCGACGCGCGGCCGCTCGGCGGCCGGCTGCGTCAGGTCGGCGTCGCTCACGTCGCGCTCGACGCGCCGGCGCTCGCTCGCAGCCGGATTGGCGTCCGGAATCTTCTGTTCGGGGAAGCGATGGTCCATCGCATCGCCCAAGGGTGTTCTGTCCTGCGGCATCGTCGGCCTCCTTTCGAACGCTTGTGTCAGCTGCCCCAGTCGCCACCGCCGCCGAGGTCGCCGGAACTGAAATCACCGCCACCGCCGCCGTCGTCCCAGCCGCCGCCATCGTTGACGCCGAAGTCGGCGCCGCCCATGTCGGAGTTGAGGTTGCGGCGCATGCCGTCGTCGATCTGGTCGAGCGACGGCGTGTTCATGTTGGCGTTCGGGTCGTACGCGGCGGCACGCGGGTCGCCGTGATCGAACATGCGGCGGCCGATCTCTTCGGCCGCGACCATGCCCGCGCCCATCGCGAGTCCCGTGCCCACGCCGCGCGCGAGCGTCGAACCCATCGAGGGCTGCTGCGGATACGCCCCTCCGGCACCCGGCGGGTACACAGGGCCGTAGCCCGTCTGGCCATAAGGCGCGGCGCTGGTGTTGCCGTACGCGCCGCCGTAGCCCGCACCGTAGCTGCCCGCTGCCATGGCCGACGTGCGACGCCGCAGCACCGCAGCGCCGATCAGCACGATGGCTGCCACGATCGCGAGCGTGCCCCATGGGAAGCTGCGCTGCGCCCCGGCGTAGCCGTTGTTGTACGTATTGGCAGGCGCGCCCAGGCGCTGCGCGTGCGATGGCGCAGTGACAGCGGTGTTGCCGGCATTGGCAAGCTCGTTGCGCAGCGCCTGGACCGACTCGGCTTTCGCGAAAGGCAGGCCGGGCGCGATCTTCTCGGCTGCCGCGAGCTGCTGCCGCGCAACGTCGGCCTTGCCTTGGCGCGCGGCGACTTCGGCCTTCACGTAATGGGCCTTCGCACTCGACGGGTGCGCCTTGAGCACCTGGTCGATCATTGCGTCGGCCCGATCGAGGTGGCCGCCGTTCGCGGCCTGGTAGATCTGCGCGACGGTCGGCTCGCCGGCTGCAGAGGGCGCGTCCTGCGCGCTCGCGCCCAGCGCGAACAGCGCGAGCGCAAGCGCCGCCAACAGCGCGAGGAATCGGGAGATGGTTGTCATGGCTCTTCCTTGGACTTGCAGCCACCCATATGAGCATGATGCTCGGCCCTTCAAGCGCGGCGGGTCAGGGCGTGACGCCGCGCGCCGTAGGACGCGATGACTGTGCCGATGCAGATTGCCTGCGCGGCCTTAAGCCTCGCTGAAATCAGTCCATCGCATCCATGCTGCGCGCCAGCTGGGCCAGCTCGGGCGGCGCCATGTCGGACACGAGCCAGTGCGCCATGCCGCCCTTCGTCCAGTGCGCGATGTTGAAGCCGCGCTGCGACGCCGTTTCGATCCCGCGGTCGCGATCGCTCGCCGGCCAGACGAATTCATCGGCGGAGTGGCCTGCGTACTTGTACGCAAGCGCGGCGACGGGACGGCCAGCGATGTAGTCGACGCGGCCGCCGAGCAGGGCCGCGCCCGGGCTGGTGAGCTCATGCACCGGCGGCGAGAAATCGAGCTTGGACGACAGCCACGGCTTGACGGTGTGATGGTCCGACGACGCGACGTCGACCTGCCGCTGGCCCAGTGTTGCGCGCACGTGGCTGGCGATCACGTCCTGCTCGATGCGTTCCCGCTGCTGCACCGACGACAGCCAGAGGTTCGCGGAGACGATCGCCGCGGCGGCGAAGGCCGATGCCGCGGCCCACGGCCGCCAGCGTGCGGGGCTCGACGCGCTGGACGCGCGGCGTGGCGGCCCAAGCAACGCGCCGATGCGCGAGCGCAGTTCAGCGGGCGCGGCGTGGTACCGGGCGCGCTCGCGCACCGATTCGCGCAGCGCGCGCAGCCGTTCCACTTCCGAGCGCAGCGCGGCGTCGTGGCGCAGCTGCTCCTCGAGCTCGAGCTGATGCGGCAGGTCGAGCTCGCCGTCGATGAATGCGTGCAGGCGCAGCACTTCGTTCGGGCCGGTCGTCATGTCTTCGCTCCAGTGCCGGCCGGGACGGCCCGCAAGGCCGGCCGCGCGGCCGGCGTCAGCGCCGCACGCATGAGGTTGCGCGCACGTGCCAGGCGCGACATCACAGTGCCGATCGGCACGCCCGCAATCGCCGCGATCTCGCGGTACGAGAGGTCTTCGAACTCGCGCAGCACCAGCACCTCGCGGAAGGCGACCGGCAGTTGCGCGAGGGCCTGGTTGATTTGCGCCCGCTCGTCGCCGCGCGCGAGCGCGGCCGACGGCTCTTCCATGTGGCCGTCGCGGCCGGGGTCGTCGCCGGTTTCATCCTCATCGAAGGGGACGACCTGCGCCGGCCGGTTGCGCTTGAGCCACTCGAAGCAGGTGTGCCGCACGACCTGCAGCAGCCATGGCCGCGCGTTGTCGCCGCGAAAGCTCGCGAAATAGCGCAGCGCGCGCAGCGCAGCTTCCTGCACCACGTCCTGCGCATCCGCGTCGTTGCCGGTGAGCCAGCGCGCGAGGTTGTAGGCCGCGTCCAGGTGCGGCATGGCGAGCGACTCGAAGCGACGAGACTGCACCGGATCGATCACGGGGTTCCTTGTTGCCTTCTGCCCTTCGACTACCGCGCCGAGGCTTGATTTATTCCCGCCCGCGTGCAATCCCGACAGGCCCGCAGGGCGACCGCGGCGGCGCGGAATAAGCCGCGGCCCGTCAGGGTACTCGCAGCGAACCCTTCCCCACCAAGGAGTGCCATGAGTCCCCTGCAACGGCGCGAGTTCCTGCGCCTGTCCGCCTTCGGCGGCGCCGTCTTCGCCTCGGCCCTGCATCCGCTCGCGCATGCGGCCGCGCCCGACGACGATTTCTATTTCGTCCAGCTCTCGGATGTCCACTGGGGCTTCGACGGGCCCGAGAACCCCGACCCGCGCGGCACGCTGCCCAAGGCGATTGCGGCGGTGAACGCGCTGTCGGAGCCGCCGGACTTCATCGTCTTCACCGGCGACCTCACGCATTCGACCGAGAACCCGGCGGAGCGGCGCAAGCGCATGCGCGAGTTCCAGGCGGTGGCGCGCGAGCTGAAGGTGAAGGACGTGCGCTTCATCCCCGGCGAGCACGATGCGTCGCTGGACCATGGCAAGGCGTTCGGCGAATTCTTCGGCCGCACGCGCTACACGTTCGACCACAAGGGCGTGCACTTCATCGCGCTGGACAACGTGAGCGACCCGGCTGCACGGCTCGGCGACGAGCAGCTCGCGTGGCTCGCGGACGACCTGAAGCGCCAACCCGAGGACGCGCGCATCGTCGTCTTCGCGCATCGCCCGCTGTTCGACCTGTACCCGCAATGGGATTGGGCCACGCGCGACGGCGCGCGCGCTGTCGACGTGCTCATGACACGCAGGAACGTGGTCGTCTTCTACGGGCACATCCACCAGGAGCACCACCACATGACCGGGCAGGTCGCGCACCACTCGGCGAAGTCGCTGATGTTCCCGCTGCCCGCGCCCGGGTCGCAACCGAAGCG
>DATBPW010000347.1:0-4151 GCA_036561125.1 Ramlibacter sp.
TTCGTGCCGGCGTTGCCCGTGGTCGAGCGCACCGATTCGTGCAGCGAGCCGCCGTGCACACGCGCGGCGTCCTGCAACTGCTCGACCGAGCGCGCGCCGATGCCGCGCGGCGGGAAGTTCACCACGCGCAGGAAGCTCGTGTCGTCGTTCGGGTTCTCCAGCAGGCGCAGGTACGCCAGCGCATGCTTGATCTCGGCGCGCTCGAAGAAGCGCAGGCCACCGTAGACGCGGTACGGCACGGCGGCGTTGAACAGCGCGGTTTCGATCACGCGGCTTTGCGCGTTGCTGCGGTACAGGATCGCGATCTCGTGCCGCGGCGTGTCGTCGCGCGCGAGTTGCCGCGCCTCTTCGACGATCCACTGCGCCTCGGCCAGGTCGGTCGGCGCCTCGTACACGCGAACCGGCTCGCCCGGGCCCGCGTCGGTGCGCAGGTTCTTGCCCAGGCGCGTCTTGTTGTGGCCGATCAGCGCGTTCGCCGAATCGAGGATGTTCGAGTGGCTGCGGTAGTTCTGCTCCAGCTTGATCTGGTGGCGCACATTGAACTCGCGCACGAAGTCGGCCATGTTGCCCACACGCGCGCCGCGGAAGGCGTAGATGCTCTGGTCGTCGTCGCCGACCGCGAACACGGCATTTTCTTCGCCGGCGAACATCTTGATCCACTGGTACTGCAGCCGGTTGGTGTCCTGGAACTCGTCGATCAGGATGTGCCGGAAGCGCCGCTGGTAGTGCTCCCGCAGCGGGTCGTTATCGCGCAGGATCTCGTAGCTGCGCAGCATCAGCTCGCCGAAATCCACGACGCCTTCGCGCTGGCACTGGTCGTCGTACAGCTGGTAGATCTCGACCTTGCGCCGGTCGTCCTCGCCGCGCACTTCGAGCATGTTGGGGCGCAGGCCGTCGTCCTTCGCGCCCGAGATGAACCACTGCATCTCCTTCGGCGGGTAGCGCTCCTCGTCGACGTTGTTGGCCTTCATCACGCGCTTGACCGCCGAGAGCTGGTCCTGCGTGTCGAGGATCTGGAAGCCCTGCGGCAGGTTGGCGATGCGCCAGTGCGCACGCAGGAAGCGGTTGCACAGCCCGTGAAAGGTGCCGACCCACATCCCGCGCACGTTGATCGGCAGCATGGACTGGATGCGCGTGAGCATCTCCTTGGCGGCCTTGTTGGTGAACGTGACGGCGAGAATGCCGCCCGGCCCGACCTGGCCCGTGGAGATCAGCCACGCGATGCGCGTGGTGAGCACGCGGGTCTTGCCGGAGCCCGCGCCGGCGAGGATGAGCGCATGCTCGCCGGGGAGCGTGACGGCCGCGCGCTGCTCGGCATTGAGGTTGCGCAGGAACGGCGAATCCGCCGCGACATCTGGGAACATTGGGGGATTGTAGGAACCGCCGTGAAAAAGACGCTGCCTCTTTTCGCCCTGGCGTTCGCACTTGCTGCCAACGCCCAGCCATCTTCGTGCTCGAGCGACGGCGTCGCACCGCCGCGCGCACTGCTGGAGCGCTTCATCAACGCCGATTGCGAGCAATGCTGGCAGGACCCGCAGACGCCCGGCGCGTCCAGCGGCACGCTCGCCATCGACTGGGTCGCGCCCGGTTCGCGCGGCGACGATGCGCCGCTGTCGGCGGTGGCCACGCGCGACGGTGCCGACCGCCTCGATGCTCTCGGCAAGCAGCCGCCGGCGCAGTCGTCGAGCCACTTCACGCTGCGCTCGGCGGGCGCTCCGCTCAAGTTGCGGGTCGCGCACGGGCTGCCGTTCAACGAGTACGTCGGCACGTCGATCGAGATGCAGCCGGCGCCGGGCGGGCCGTGGAAGGCATGGCTGCTGCTGGTGGAGACGCTGCCGGCCGGCAGCGAAGGCAGCCCGGTCGAGCGCAACCTCGTGCGCAACGCGTTCGTGGCCGATTGGCCCGCCACCACAAAGGCGCCCGCGCCGAAGCGCTACGAGCTGCGCCCGATGCGCGTGGCCGAAGGCACGAAGTTCGAGCGGCTGCGGGTGGTCGGTTGGGTCGAAGACCCGAAGGGCCGCATCCGGGCGATTGCGCAATCCCGCTGCGAGAAGTGACGCCGACGACCCCGGCCTGCGCCGGGGTGACAACCGGGGTAGAATCAGTCACCGGGCCCAAGCATTTGCGCCCGGTTTTCTTTTAGCTGCGGCTAACAAGCCCTTCGGGCAGTTGTTACCCTCCGCTGAAAACCCTCTTCGAGGGTTTTTGCCTTCGCGGCAAGCCGGGCCCAGTCCAAGCGCTCACCTGTTGAACAGCAGCTATCCGGAGCCTGGCCATGGAAATCTTCGACTACGACAACGTCCTGCTCTTGCCGCGCAAGTGCCGCGTGGAAAGCCGCGCCGAATGCGATTCCTCGATCGAATTCGGCCCGCGCACCTTCCGCATCCCCGTCGTGCCCGCCAACATGAAGACCGTCGTCGACGAGCGCCTCTGCCTGTGGCTCGCGCAGAACGGCTACTTCTACGTGATGCACCGCTTCGACCTGGACAACGTCGCGTTCGTGCGGCAGATGCGCGAAGCCGGCGCGTACGCGTCGATCTCGGTGGGCGTGAAGGACGCCGACCACAAGGCGATCGACACGCTCGCGGCCGAAGGCCTGCTGCCCGACTACATCACGATCGACATCGCCCACGGCCACGCCGACACGGTGCGCGACATGATCGCGCACATCAAGCAGAAGATGCCGTCGACCTTCGTCATCGCGGGCAACGTCGGCACGCCCGAAGCGGTGATCGACCTGGAGAACTGGGGCGCCGACGCGACCAAGGTGGGCATCGGCCCGGGCAAGGTCTGCATCACGCGCATGAAGACCGGCTTCGGCACCGGCGGCTGGCAACTGTCGGCGCTGAAGTGGTGCGCGCGCGTGGCAACGAAACCCATCGTCGCCGACGGTGGCATCCGCGAGCATGGCGACATCGCCAAGAGCATCCGCTTCGGCGCGACGATGGTGATGGTCGGCTCGATGCTCGCGGGCCACGAGGAGTCGCCGGGCCAGACGGTCGAAGTCGACGGCAAGCTGTTCAAGGAGTACTACGGCAGCGCATCGGACTTCAACAAGGGCGAGTACCGCCACGTCGAAGGCAAGCGCATCCTCGAGCCGATCAAGGGCCGCGTCGCCGACACGCTGCGCGAAATGCAGGAAGACATCCAGAGCTCGATCAGCTACGCCGGCGGGCGCAGGCTCGTGGACCTGCGCAAGGTGAACTACGTCGTGCTTGGTGGTGAGAACGCGGGCGAGCATTTGCTGATGTGACGCGACGCTCGTTCGTGGAACGTGTGTGGGCGGGCTCAGGCCGGAGGATGCCCTCCACCCTCCATGTCTTCCGCCGAAGCACGCCGCCTGCGCGGCGCAGTTCGAGCTCCTTCTTTACTTACGGGTGGAGGGCATCCACCGTCCTGAGCCAGGGCACGCTCGTCGTGATCAACGAGTGATGTGCAACGAGGGTGCCCTGTCCCCGGATGCCGGGTACCCCGACCACGGAAGTAAAGGAGGAGCTCGTCGTTGCCGTTCAGGCAACGACGGCGGAGGACATGGAGTGATCGGGGCACCCGGCGTCCGTGGACCGCGCCCGATGCCCGCAAATTAGAATCGCAGGCTTCCCCAGAGAACCCCAATGCCCCAGCGCAAGCTCTTCGTCACCACGGCCCTGCCCTACGCCAACGGCAAGTTCCACATCGGCCACATCATGGAGTACATCCAGGCCGACATCTGGGTGCGGCACCAGCGCATGCACGGGAACATGGTGCACTTCGTGGGCGCCGACGACGCGCACGGCGCGCCGATCATGATCGCGGCGGAAAAGGCCGGCAAGACGCCGCAGGCGTTCGTCGCCGAAATCGCCGCGGGCCGCCAGCAGTACCTCGACGGCTTCCACATCCGCTTCGACAACTGGTATTCGACCGACAGCCCCGAGAACACCGAACTGGCGCAGTCGATCTACCGCAGCCTGAAGGCCGCCGGGCTGATCACCAGCCGCACCATCGAGCAGTTCTACGACCCGGTCAAGGGCATGTTCCTGCCGGACCGCTACATCAAGGGCGAATGCCCGGTGTGCCACGCGAAAGACCAGTACGGCGATTCGTGCGAGGTCTGCAGCAGCGTGTACTCGCCCACCGAGCTGATCGCGCCGTACTCCACGCTGACCGGCGCG
>DATBPW010000348.1:0-2291 GCA_036561125.1 Ramlibacter sp.
CGCGCCCATCAAGGAGCTGTCTTGGATTCCTCCGCTGTTGCATTGCTCTACCCCGGTGACCGCGCGACCCGCGACCGGTCCGACCCGGCCGAAAGCCGTTTTGCCGCGTTGTTCGACGCGTTCGCCCGCGCAGGGATCGACGCCGTCCCTGCCGTCTACAACGAGGACTTCGCCGATGAAGTCGAGGCGCAATTGCGCGGCGCGGCGCTCGTGCTCGTTTGGTGCAACCCCATCGAGGGGGGCCGTCGCCGCGACAAGCTCGATGCCATGCTGCGCCGGGTCGCGGAGCGCGGCACGATCGTCAGCGCGCATCCCGATGCGATCCTGAAGCTCGGCACGAAGGACGTGCTCGTCGACACGCGCGACCTGCCCTTCGGCAGCGATGTGCACCGCATCGACGAGCTGGCGCAGCTCGAATCGGACCTGCCCGCGCGGCTCGCGCACGGCCCGCGCGTGCTCAAACAATACCGCGGCCACAGCGGCATCGGCGTGTGGCGCGTCGAGCGCATCGAAGGGTCCGCGCCACTGCGCGTGCGGCATGCGCAGCGCGGCAGCGAGGAGGAATCGATCAGCCTGCGCGAATTGTGCGAGAGGCTCTCGCCGTACTTCGAAGCCGTCAACGGCGGGCACATGATCGACCAGCCGTGGCAGCCGCGCATCGTCGACGGCATGATTCGCGCATACCTCGTGCAGGACCGCGTCGCGGGTTTCGGGCACCAGCCGCTGATTGCGCTGCATCCCACCGCGCAGCCCGGCCCGCGCCTGTACTACGAGCCGGCGCAGCTGCCGCAATTCGCGGGATTGAAGCGCAAGCTGGAAACCGAATGGGTCGCCATGCTGTGCGAACGTGCCGAGTTGCCGCACGACCAGCTGCCGCTGCTGTGGGATTGCGACTTCATGTTCGGCGAGCCCGGCGCCGACGGCAGCGAACGCTACGTGCTGTGCGAGATCAACGTGAGCAGCGTGTCGCCGTTCCCGCCGTCGGCGGTCGCGGCGATCGTTGCCGCGGCCCGGGCACGGCTGGCCTAGACGACCAGCCGATACCCCACCGCCGTCTCCGTCAGCAGGTACTTCGGCTGCGCCGGGTCGTCTTCCAGCTTGTTGCGCAGGTGGCCCATGTAGATGCGCGCGTAGTGGCTCTGCTCGACGTGCGACGGGCCCCACACCTCGCGCAGCAGCTGGCGGTGCGTGAGCACGCGCCCGGCGTTCGCGACCAGCACCGTGAGCAGGCGGTACTCGATCGGCGTGAGATGCACGTCCTCGCCGGCCTTGCGCACGACGCGCGCGGTGCGATCCACTTCGACGTCGCCGAAGCGGAAGGTGCTCGCCTCCTCGCTGCTCGTGCGCGGACGCCGCAGGTTCGCGCGCACGCGCGCGAGCAGTTCGCCCACGCCGAACGGTTTCGTCAGGTAGTCGTCGGCGCCGGCGTCGAGCGCTTCGATCTTGTCGTGCTCGTCGGCACGTGCGGACAACACGATGACGGGCACGGTGGACCAGGTGCGCACGTCGTGAATGAGGTCGACGCCGTTGCCGTCGGGCAAGCCGAGGTCGACCACGAGCAGGTCGGGCTTGCGCGTGCCCGCTTCCACCGTGCCCTGCTTCAGCGTGGCGGTTTCGTGCACGACCCAGCCCTCGCCTTCGAGCGCGCCGCGCACGAAGCGGCGGATCTGCGGATCGTCTTCGATGATCACTGCGACGGGGGGCGGGCCGGTCATGGGCGTTCCTTCAGGCGGGCAGCAAAGGCGGCGCGCGGCGCGGCAGCGTCACGGTGAACACGGCGCCGCCGCCGTCGGCATTGGCCGCTTCGATCTGGCCCTTGTGCGCATCGACGACGGCCTTGCAAATCGCCAGGCCGAGCCCGACGCCGCGCGTGGCCGATTCCGGTTGGCCGCGCGTGAACTTCTCGAACAGCATCTGTTCGCGGCCCTTGAGCGACGCGGGCAGTCCCGCGCCATGGTCGCGCACGGTGATGACGAGCGAATGCTCGGGCGCGGCGGCGGCGATTTCCACGGGCGGTGCTCCGTACTTCGCGGCATTTTCCAGCAGGTTCACGAGCACGCGCTCGACGAGGGCCGCGTCGAATTCCACGAGCGGCAAGTCCGGCGGGACGCGCACCTGCACGTTCGCCGGCGGCAGCGTGCCTTCGAGCGAGCGCAGCGCGGAGCCGACCACTTCCTCGAGCGAGCCCCATTCGAGCCGCAGGTTCACCGAGCCGCTCTGCAGCCGGGCCATGTCCAGCAGGTTGCTCACCATCGTGCTCAGTTCGCGCGCCTGCTCCACCAGCGTGCGCG
>DATBPW010000349.1:0-7397 GCA_036561125.1 Ramlibacter sp.
ACCAGGCCGGCGACAAGCTGCTCGAATGCATGATGCGCACGGTCAACGGGCGCCTCACGGCGGCCGAGGTGCTCGGCCACCGCGAGTTCGTGCTCACGCGCCTGTACGAAAGCGCGTGATCGCCTGCGCATGCGGATCCTGATCCCCGAGTTCATGGATGCGCCGGCGGTCGGCGAGTTGCGGGCGGCGCACGACGTGCTGTACGACCCTCGACTCGTCGACGACATGCCGCGCCTGCTCGCCGAAGCATCGCAGTGCGATGCAATCATCGTACGCAACCGCACGCAGGTGAAAGGCGAGCTGCTCGCGGCGCTCACGCGTTGCACGGTCGTCGGCCGGCTCGGCGTCGGGCTGGACAACATCGACGTGCGCGGCTGCGAATCGCGCGGCATGCGCGTGATTCCGGCGACGGGCGCCAACGCGCTCAGCGTCGCCGAGTACGTCATCGGCACGGCGATGTTCCTGCTGCGCGGCGCGTATGCGGCTACGGCGGATGTCGCCGCGGGGCGCTGGCCACGAAGTGCGCTGTCGCAGGGACGCGAGCTCGCGGGCAAGACGCTGGGGCTGGTCGGCTACGGCTCGATCGGGCAGCTCACCGGCAAGTTGGCCGAGACACTCGGCATGCAGGTGATGGCGTTCGATCCGGCACTGAAGGATTCGCGCGTCACGCTCGAGCAATTGCTCACGCAAGCCGACGTCGTGAGCCTGCACGTGCCGCTGCTCGATGCGACGCGCAACCTGATCGATGCCCAGCGCATCGCTTCGATGAAGAAGGGCGCGATCCTGGTGAACACCGCGCGCGGCGGCATCGTCGACGAACAGGCGGTTGCGTCCGCGCTGCGCGGCGGCCACCTCGGCGGCGCCGCCCTCGACGTCTTCGCCGACGAACCGCTGAAGGCGGCGCCGCATTTCGACGGCTGCCCGAACCTCGTCCTCACGCCGCACATTGCCGGCGTCACGAGCGAATCGAACGAGCGCGTGAGCAGCGTGATCGCAACCAAGGTCCTGGAGGCACTGCGCTGATGGCCCGGATGAATCTCGAAGAAGCCACGCAAGTCGTGGCGAAGGTCTTGCGCAGCGCGGGCGCGAGCCAGGCGATGGCGCTCGCCACCGCGCAGGCGCTGGTGCTGGCCGAAGCGCAAGGGCTCGGCTCGCATGGGCTCAGCCGTGTCGGGCAGTACGCGACCCATTTGCGCAACGGCCGCGTGGTGGGCAATGCCGTGCCGAAGGTGCGCCACGCGAAAGGCGGCGCCGTGCTGGTCGACGCGGGCGAAGGGTTGGCGTTTCCCGCTTGCGACGTGGCGGTGCACGAAGCGATCGCGCGCGCCCGCGAATTCGGCGTCGCGTTCGCCGGCGTGTGCAACAGCCATCACTGCGGCGTGGTCGTCGATCATTTGCGGCCGGTCGCGGCAGCGGGGCTGGTCGGCCTCGGCTTCACCAATTCACCGGCGGCGATGCCCGCGGCCGGCGGGCGTCACCCGATCTTCGGCACGAACCCGATCGCCGCGGTGTTCCCGCGGCGTGACGCGAATCCGTTGCTGGTCGACCTGAGTTTGTCCGAAGTCGCGCGCGGCAAATTGATGGTCGCCGCGAAGGAAGGCAAGAGCATTCCGGCCGGTTGGGCCGTGGACCGCGACGGCCAGCCCACGACCGATCCGAAGGCGGGGCTCGAAGGCGCGATGCTGCCCGTCGGCGCGGCGTCGAGCAGCAAGGGCGCGATGCTCGCGCTCGTCGTCGAGTTGCTGGTGACCGCGCTGCTCGGCGCGAACTTCGGCTTCGAAGCGTCGAGCTTCTTCGTCGACGCAGGCAACCGGCCGCACCTCGGCCAGGCGTTCATCGCGATCGATCCCGGCGCGCTCGCCGGGTCCGGCGTGTTCTTCGACCGGATGGAAGTGCTCGTGGCCGAGATGCTCAAGGACGAAGGCGTGCGCCTGCCGGGCGCGCGCCGCGAAGCGCTGCGGCGGCAGGCCGAAATGTCGGGGATCGAAGTGCCCGACGCGCTCGTCCAGCAAGCCGCAGGCTAGTTCACGCGGCGGCGCGGCGCCGCTCGCGTTCGCGGAAGTGCTGCTTGATCGCGTCGGTGAAACGCGTGCGCGAATGCGCGCGCCGCTCGAGCAGGCCGACGTGGCGCTGCACGCGGTTGCCGGGGATGTCGACCACGCGCAGGTCGCCGTCGCGCGCCCAGTTGACGTTGTCGAGCTTCGGCACGATCGACACGCCGAAGCCCTGGCGCACCAGCGCGACGATCGCCTCGACCGAATTCAGCTCCAGGCTGTCGTTCACCTGCACGCGCGTGCGGGCCACCACCTGTTCCACCAGGTAGCCGGTCCACAGCGTGCGGTCGAAGCGCACGAACGGCGCACTCGCGAGGATGCCGCGCGCGTCGCGCGCCAGCTCGAAGTGCGGCCGCCGCGGCACGACGAGGATCATCGGCTCGGCGTACAGCGGCGTCCACTTCACGGCGTTGGGCAGGGCGCGCGGCGGGCGCGTGACGACGGCGGCATCGAGCTCGCCGCGTTCGACCTTCGGTGCGAAGTCGGACGACAGGCCCGCGAACAGCTTCACTTCGAGGCGCGGGTGGTCGCGCTTGAGCGCCCACAGGGCGTTGGCGAACGCGCCCATCAATGACGACACCAGCGCGCCGACCATCACGGCGCCCGACAGCTCATCCTGATCCGCGAGCGCAAGCGACTCGTAGTGCTTCACCAGCTCGGCGATCTGCGGCACCGCCAGCCGCCCCTGCGTGTTCAGCACCACGCTGCGCCCGGCGCGGTCGAACAGGGCGTGGCCCAGGTCCTCCTCGAGCGCGCGCATCTGCAGGCCGACCGCGGGAGCGCTCAGGCCGACCTCGGCGCCCGCGGCGGCGAAACTGCCGTGGCGCGCGACGGCGAGGAAAGTTCTCAGGACGCGAATCGACGACATGGCCAAGCGAAAGGATTTCTTTGTCTCGCGACAAGTATATTTCGCTTTTGCTTTGGGTCGCGCTGCGCGATCATTCGCGGCAATGCCCAACGAGCTCACCGTGAGGATCTGGCGCGGCCGCGAGGACGGCGCGTTCCAGACCTACCATGTCCCGCGCCGCGAGAGCCAGACCGTGCTGGACGTCGTGACGCACGTGCAGCGCCAGCTCGACCCGTCGCTGTCGTACCGCTTCGCGTGCCGCGTCGGCATGTGCGGCTCGTGCGCGATGACGGTGAACGGTGTCGCACGCTGGACCTGCCGCACCCACGTGTCGAAGGTCGCCGGCGACGGCGAGCTGGAGATCGCGCCGCTCGCGAACCTGCCGGTCATCAAGGACCTCGCCACCGACATGCGCGAGTTCTTCGACAAGTGGGCGCGTGCGAAGGGCCAGTTCCAGGGCCGCCGCACGCGCAACGAAGAGTTCGAAGCGGTGCCGCCCGCTTCGCCCGAACGCCAGGCGGTCGACGCAGGCATCGAGTGCATCGGCTGCGGCGTGTGCTACGCGTCGTGCGACGTCGTGAGCTGGAACCCGGACTTCCTCGGGCCCGCGGCGCTCAATCGCGCGTGGACGCTGGTCAACGACGTGCGCGACCAGGCGCGCACCGAGCGCATGCGCGCCGTCGCCGGCGACGCGGGTTGCCACAGTTGCCACACACAGGGCTCGTGCACCGAGCGTTGCCCGAAGCAGATCGCGCCGACCGCGGGCATCGCCGGCCTGAAGCGACTCGTCGCGCGCGCTGCCGTGAAAGGCGAGCTGTGAACGACGCCGTCGCGGACGCCAAGCGCTGGTACTGGCAGCGGATCAGCGCGATGGTGCTGGCCCTCTGCGTGCTCGTGCATCTCGCGGTGATCGTGTATGCCGTCCACGCGGGCTTGAGCGCACAGCACATCCTCGCGCGCACGCGCGGCAGCTGGGCCTTCGGCCTGTTCTATTCCACGTTCGTCGTCGCGTGCGCGGTGCACGTGCCGGTCGGGCTCGCGAACATCGCGCGCGAATGGCTGGGGTGGTCGCGCAATCTCGCGTTGAATGCCGGGCGCTTGTTCGGCGCCTTCCTGCTCGTGATGGGCTTGCGCGCGGTCTTCGCGGTGGTGGCGGCATGAAGCGCGGCAACGATTTCCGCAATCGCGCGCATTCCGCGTACTGGGCGTTCCTGGTGCATCGCCTTTCGGGCGTTGCGCTCGCGGTGTTCCTGCCGCTGCACTTCTGGGCGCTCGGCACCGCGATCGCGGGCGCACCGGCGCTCGATGGATTCCTGCGCTTCACCGAGCAGCCGCTCGTGAAGTTCGCGGAGTGGGGCCTGGTGGTGCTGCTGTCGCTGCACCTCGCGGGCGGTGCGCGCCTGTTGCTGATCGAGTTCGGCACCTGGAGCGGGCCGCGCAAGAACTGGATCGCCGGCGCGGCGGGATTCGGCGCACTGACGGGGCTGGTTTTCGCGCTGGCGCTGCTCGGGTGAACGATGTGAAGATGACGGGGAAACCAACCAAGGAGACAAACATGCATGCATGGCTGAAGTTGCGCAATGCGCTGGCGGTGGGGCTCACGGGCCTGCTCGCGGCGCTGTCTTTCACTGCACACGCCGCGGACTGGCCGGCGCGGCCGGTCACCGTCGTCGTGCCGTTCGTGGCCGGCGGCACGACCGACATCGTCGCGCGCCTCATCGGGCAGAAGCTCGGGGAACTGTGGGGCCAGCCGGTGGTCATCGACAACCGCGGCGGCGCGGGCGGCAACATCGGCGCGGGCATCGTCGCGAAAGCCACGCCCGACGGGTACACGCTGCTCATGACGTCCGGCAGCATCGTCACGGTGAACCCGCACATCTACAAGGACATGGGGTTCAAGGTGAGCGACCTCATGCCGGTCACCAACGTCGCGAGCGGGCCGATGGTCGTCGCGGTGTCGGCGACGCAGGGGCCCGCCACGCTGAAGGACCTGATCGCCGCCGCCAAGGCGAAGCCGGGCGCGCTCAACTTCGGTTCGGCCGGCATCGGCAGCCAGGTGCACATGGCCGGCGAGAATTTCGCGAACGCCGCGGGCATCGACATCGTCCATGTGCCGTACAAGGGCGAGGCCGCTGCGTACGCGGACCTGATGGCGGGGCAGGTGCAACTCGTCGTCGGCAACATCGGCGCGGTCGCCGGGTTCGTGAACCAGGGCCGCCTGCGCGCGCTGGCCGTCACGAGCAAGGAGCGCTCGCCGATGCTGCCGAACGTGCCGACCGCGAACGAGGCCGGCATGCCGGGCTTCGAGAACACGGGCTGGTTCGGCTTCATGGCGCCCGCGGGCACGCCGCAAGCGATCGTCGACAAGGTGCAGCGCGACACGGTGAGGGTGCTGCAGATGCCCGACGTGAAGGAAAAGCTCGCGAAGATCGGCATGCTGCCGGTCGGCAATTCGCCGGCCGATTTCGCCACCGAGATCAACACGGAGCTGAAGACCTGGGGCGACGTGGTGAAGAACCGCCACCTCAAGCAAAATTGATACGGACGAAGCGATGCTGAACGTCGAGACGAGCGCGGTCGAGGAAGCGGCGAAGGAGTTGTACATCCGCGCGCTGAAAGTGCTGCCGCCCGACGTGAAGGAGGGCTTCGAGCGCCTCACGCGCGACGAGACGCGCGGCATCGCGCGCTCGGTGCTGGCGACGATGGTCACCAACATCGCCGTCGCGGAGGAAACCGACAACCTGCTGTGCCAGGACACGGGCGTGCCGATCTACAACGTGGTGGTCGGCCGCGACGTGGGCATCGCGCCGCAGGACATCCGCGCCGCGATCCGCCGCGGCTGCGAGCGCGCCACGCGCGAATATCCGCTGCGCTCGTCCGTGGTGCATCCGCTCACGCGGCGCAACGAGCACTCGTCGTGCGGCATCGAAGTGCCCGTGATCCATTTCGATTTCGACGACGCGCGCGAGCAGCTGTCCATCGAGATGGTGCCCAAGGGCAGCGGCTCGGAGAACAACTCGTTCCTGCGCATGGCGATCCCGGCCGAGGGCGTGAACGGCATCAAGCGGTTCGTGATCGACAGCGTGGTTTCGGCGGGCGGCAAGACCTGCCCGCCGACCATCGTCGGCGTCGGCGTCGGCGGCACGTCGGACCTGTGCGTTGCGCTCGCCAAGCGTGCGGCCACGCGCGCGCTCGGCACGAAGTGCGCCGATCCCGACGGCGCTGCGCTGGAGGAGGAGCTGTCGCGCGCCGTGAACCAGCTGGGCATCGGGCCGCAGGGCCTCGGCGGCGACTCGACCGCGTTCGCGGTGCACATCGAACTGGCTGGCACGCACATCACCATGAATCCCGTCGCCGTCAACATGCAGTGCCATTCGGCGCGGCGCGCGCGCGCGACCTTCACGCCGTCGGGCGTGAGCTACGGGTTCTGAAGGCGCGCCATGGCCCACTACGAATTCCAGATGCCGATCACCGAGGAGCAGGTGCGCGCGCTGCGCGTGAACGACACGGTCACCCTGCAGCGCACGCTCTTCGGCATTCGGGACGCCACGCTGATCCACATGTTCGATCGCGGCCGCCGGACGCGCTTCGACCTGCACGGGCATGCGGTGATCCACACCGCGCCGAACGTACGCAAGGTTCCCGCCAGCGCGGAGCAGCCTGCCGGCTACGCGCCGGTGTGCATCGGCACCACCACATCGGATCGCATGGAGCGCTTCACGCGCCCATTGATGGAACGCGAAGGTGTGCGCCTGGTCATCGGCAAGGGCGGCATGCGCGACGATTCGCTGGCGGCGTTCCGCGACCTCGGCGGCGCGTACCTCGCGATCATCGGCGGCACGGCCGCGCTCGAGACCACGTGGATCGAGCAGATCGAGGACGTGGACCTGGACGACCTGAACCCCGAATCGCTGTGGCGCTTCCGCATCCGTGACTTCGGCCCGCTGCTGGTCGCGATGGACAGCCATGGCACGAGCCTGTACGACGCCGTGCGCCAGGAAGCCAACGACAAGCGCGATGCGGTGCTGCGCTCGCTCGGGGTGCAGGCATGAATTTCCGGACGGTGCAGACGGATGTCCTGATCCTCGGATCGGGCGGCGCGGGGCTGTTCGCGGCGCTGCATGCGCACAAGGCCGCGCCGTCGCTGAAGATCACGGTCGCGGTGAAGGGCCTGCTCGGCAAGTGCGGTTGCACACGCATGGTCCAGGGCGGCTACAACGTCGCGCTCGCGGCCGGCGATTCGATAGAGCGCCACTTCATGGACACCATCGAAGGCAGCAAGTGGCTCGCCAACCAGGACCTCGCGTGGACGCTCGTCACGCAGGCCGTCGTGCGCATCCACGAACTCGAGAACGAGCTGGGCTGCTTCTTCGACCGCAACCCGGACGGCACGGTGCACCAGAAGGCGTTCGCGGGCCAGACGTTCGACCGCACGGTGCACAAGGGCGACCTCACCGGCATCGAGATCATCAACCGCCTCGCCGAACAGGTGTGGG
>DATBPW010000350.1:0-20929 GCA_036561125.1 Ramlibacter sp.
GTGCCCTCGATCGTGTCGATGACGCGCAGCAGCGGCGCGAGTTCGCGGTAGCGCGAAGCGGTCGCGCGGATGTACTGGATGAAGCGCGGCGCATCGGCCAGGTACTTCGGCTTGCCGTCGCGCAGCGTCAGGCGCGCGAAGATGCCCGCGACTTTGAGGTGCCGCTGCAAGCCCATCCATTCCACGGCGCGGTAGAACTCGCCGAAATCCGCATCGACCGGCAGGCCGGCCTTCGTCGCGCGCTGCCAGTAGCGCACGGTGACGTCCAGCACGAACTCCTCGTCCCACGACAGGAACGCGTCGCGCATCAGGCACGCGATGTCGTAGGTGACCGGCCCGTACACCGCGTCCTGGAAATCGAGCACGCCCAGGCGCGACTCGGCGGCGTCGTGCGGGATCATCAGGTTGCGCGGCATGAAGTCGCGATGCACGTACACGGACGCGCAGGCGAGGTTGCGCTCCACGATCAGCGCGAACACCGCGTCGAGCGTTTCGCGCAGCTTGCCTTCGACGGCGACGCCGCGATGCTTCGCGACGTACCAGTCGGGGAAGAGCGAGAGTTCGCGCATGAGGAGCGCGCGATCGTACGGCGGCAATACACCCGGCTTCGACGCGATCTGCCAGGCAATGAGGGCATCGATGGCGGCGAGGTACAACTCGCGGCTGCGCTCGCCGCTGCCCGGGCCCACCGCTTCGATCATCGTTTGCGTGCCCAGGTCGGTGAGCAGCATGAAGCCGTGCGGCTCGTCCCAGTCGAGCACCCCCGGCACGTTCAGGCCGGCGGCTGCCATGAGGTGCGCGACGTGCACGAAAGGCCGCGAGTCTTCCTTGTCCGGCGGCGCATCCATCACGATGAAGCTGGCGCCCGAATCGTCGTCGATGCGCAGGTAGCGGCGAAAGCTCGCGTCCGCCGACGCGATGCGCAGCGTGGCCGCGACGAGCCGGCGTGCGGGGGCTACGCGTTCGAGCCAGTCGCCGAACCGCGCGCGCCGGGCGGCATCGGTCCAGCTGACCGCACCGGCGGCATTCTCGGGAGAAAGGGAGGGTGCGCTCATGGATAATCGATTCTACAAATCGATCGATGCCGCACTTGAAACCGAAGGCGCGCAGCGCGCACTTTTCGCTCACTCCCGTCGCAGTCGTCGCATGCGCCCTGATCCATGGCGCCGCCGCGCATGCGCAGGCGCAGCCGTCGGCGGAGGCGCCGCTGCAGCTCAAGCCCAGCCCGATGCTGCGCGAGGACATCCCCCCGGCGGTCGGGCAGCAGCTGCCCACGTTCGTGACCGGCGACGCCATCCGCGGCACACCCGATCTCGAGACGGATGTCGAAGGCCATGCGCAATTGCGCCGCGGCGACACGGTGATCCGCGCCGACCGGCTGCAGTACTACGCGCCGGACGACCTCGCGCGTGCGCGCGGCAACGTGCACATCAACCGCGCCGGCAACGTGTTCGAAGGCCCGCTGCTCGAACTCAAGGTCGAATCGTTCGAGGGGTTCTTCAACCAGCCGCGCTACCGCCTCTTGCGCAACGACGCGTACGGCGAGGCATCGCGCGTCGACTTCATCGACGACAAGCGCAGCATCATCCGCGACGCGAGCTACACCACGTGCCAGCGCAAGCCGGGCCCGGGCTGGATGCCCGACTGGATCCTGCGCGCGCAGAGCATCCGCCTCGACGAGGAAGAAGAGGTCGGGCAGGCGCAAGGTGCGACCCTCAGCTTCAAGGGCGTGCCGATCCTGCCGGTGCCGTCGATGAGCTTTCCGCTGTCGGACAAGCGCAAGTCGGGCGTGCTGCCGCCGACGGTGGGCATCGACAGCGTGAGCGGCGTCGAAGTCACCGTGCCGTATTACTGGAACATCGCGCCCAACCGCGACGCGACGATCTACCCGACGGTGATGAGCAAGCGCGGCGTGGACTTCGGCGCGGAGTTCCGCTACCTCGAGCCCAGCTACAACGGCCTGGTGCGCTTCAACTACATGCCCGACGACAAGCTGCGGCAGGACAACCGCTGGGCGTACGTGGTGAAGAACGACACGACGTTCGCCACCGGCGCGGGCGGGATCGGCCTGCACGCGGACCTGAACCGGGTGAGCGACGACAACTACTGGCGCGATTTCTCGCGCACGCTGTCGTCGCTGACGCAGCGCCTGCTCGCCAACGACGCGTCGCTGTACTGGTCGCGCGGCGACCTGTCGGTCAGCGCCCGCACGCTCAAGTGGCAGACGCTGCAGGACCCGACGGCGCCGATCACGCCGCCGTACGACCGGCTGCCGCAACTGAACGCGAAGTATGCGCACGAGGACCTGCCCCTGGGCATCGATGCGTACGTCGAGGGCGACGCGACGCGCTTTCGTTCCAGCGAAGGGCTCACGATGCAGCCCAATGCGCTGCGCTCGTACACCATCGCGCGGTTCAGCCGCCCGTGGAAAGCGCCCGGCTGGTTCATCGTGCCGAAGGTGCAGCTGCACGCCACGCATTACGAATTCGACGAACCGCTGGTGGCCACCGGCCAGACCAGCGCGTCGCGCGTGGTGCCGACCTTCAGCCTGGACAGCGGCTTGGTGCTCGAGCGCGACACCAACATCTTCGGGCGCAGCTTCCGCCAGACGCTGGAACCGCGCGTGTTCTACGTCAACACGCCGTACCGCAACCAGAACAACCTGCCCAACTACGACACCGCGCGCTACGACTTCAGCTTCGCCACCGTCTACACCGAGAACGAATACGGCGGCAACGACCGCATCGCCGACGAGAACCTGCTCACGCTCGGCCTGAGTTCGCGCCTGCTCGATTCGAATACCGGCGTGCAGGCGGCGCGCTTCGACATCGCGCAGCGCATCCGCTTCAAGGACCAGCTCGTCGTGCTGCCGGGCGAAGCGCCGGCGACCGAGCGGCTGTCGGACATCCTGCTGGGGACCTCGCTGAACTGGGTGCCGCAGTGGGGCACGGACGTGACGCTGCAATACAACCCCAAGTCCGGGCGCTCCGAACGCGCGACGATCGCGGCGCGCTACAACCCCGCGCCCTATCACGTGTTCAGCGTGGCCTACCGCCTGCAGCGCGAACAGCCCGCGGAGAATGCGGAGCAGCTGGACCTCGGCTGGCAGTGGCCGCTGAACGACCTGTGGGGCGACAAGGGCGGCTACGTCGCGGGCCGCGGCGGCGGCGAAGGGCGCTGGTACAGTGTGGGCCGGCTGAACATGAGCCTGAAGGACCGGCGCCTGGTCGATTCGATCGCGGGCCTGGAGTACGACGGCGGCTGCTGGATCGGCCGCATCGTGCTGGAGCGCCTGCAAAGCGGCACGTCGACGTCGAACAAGCGCATCCTGTTCCAGATCGAGTTCGTCGGCCTGTCGCGGATCGGCTCGAGCGCCTTGCAGACGCTGCGCGACAATATCCCCCGTTACCAGTTCCTGCGCGAGCAGACCACGACCCCGAGCCGCTTTTCGAATTACGAGTGAACGCATGATCAAATCCCGCGCCGCCGCTTTCGCGCTGGCCTGCGCCGTGCAGGCGCTGGCCTTGCTAACACCGGCCGCCGCGCAGGGCCTGCGGCCGTCCCCGGCCCCTGCCGCCAGTGCGGCGCCGCAGGCGGCCGACTACATCGTCGCGGTCGTCAATTCGGAGCCGATCACCAATGGCGAGGTGCGTGCGCGCATGGCGCGCTTCGCGCAGGAGATGACCGACCGCGGGCAGCCGCTGCCGCCGCGCCAGGTGTTCGAGCGCGAAGTGCTCGAGCGCCTGATCAGCGAGAAGGCGCAGTTGCAGGTCGCGCACGACAACGGCGTGAAGGTCGAGGACGCGCTGCTCGACCAGGCCGAGCAGCAGGTCGCCCGCAACAACCAGCTCACCGTGCCGGAGCTGCACCGCCGCATGGAGTCGCAAGGCATGTCGGCCAGGCAGTTCCGCGCGGACCTGCGCGACCAGCTGATGCTGCAGCGCCTGCGCGACCACGAGTTCGAGAGCAAGGGCAAGGTCACCGAAATCGAGATCGACCAGTTCCTGGCGCAGGAAGAGGCGGCCGCGCAGGACCCGAACAACATCGAATTGAACCTCGCGCACATCCTCGTCGCCGTGCCCGAGAACGCGAGCGAAGCGCAAGTCGCGCAGATCCAGGCCAAGGCGCAGCAGGTGCTGCAACGCGCGCGCGCCGGCGAGGATTTCGCCAAGCTCGGGCAGGAGTTTCCCGACGGCCGGCCGTTCGGCGGCACGGGCGTGCCCGTCGGCTTGCGGCCGGTCGATCGCCTTCCGCCCCTGTTCGTGCAGGCGGTGCAGAACGTGCCGGAAGGCGGCGTGAGCAACCTCGTGCGCTCGGCAGCGGGCTTTCACATCGTCAAGCTCTTCGAGCGTCGCCATGCCGGACTGCCCGGCGCGGTGGTCACGCAGACGCACGTGCGCCACATCCTGCTGCGGCCCGGGCCTAAGCTGACGGAGGCGCAGGCCGTGCAGCAGCTTGCCGACTTCAAGCGGCGCATCGTCGCGGGGCAAGCCGACTTCGCCGCGCTCGCGCACGAGTACTCGCAGGATGCGACCGCGCTCAATGGCGGTGACCTCGGCTGGACCAACCCGGGCCTGTTCGTGCCGGAGTTCGAGGAAGCGATGAACGCGCTCGCGCCCGGCCAGATCGCGGACCCGGTCATCACGCGCTTCGGCGTGCACCTGATCCAGGTGCTGGGCCGGCGCCAGCAGAAACTCACGAAGGACGAGATCCGCGAGATCGCGCGCAACGCGCTGCGCGAAAAGAAGATCGAGGAGGCCTACGTCGACTGGGCCCAGGAGGTGCGCGGCCGCGCGTATGTGGAGTATCGCGAGCCGCCGCGCTGAAGCGGCCGCCGCATCGGCGTGAAGCACATCCCGCGCAAGCGTTTCGGCCAGCATTTCCTGGCCGACCCGGCCGTGATCGATGCGATCGTCCGCGCGATCGCGCCGCGTCCGCGCGATGCGATGGTGGAGATCGGCCCGGGGCTCGCGGCGATGACGCAGCCGCTGGTCGAACGCGTGGGCCGGCTGCACGTGATCGAACTGGACCGCGACCTCGCCGCGCGGCTGCGATCGCATCCGCAATTGCACGTGATCGAGGCCGACGTGCTCACGGTGGATTTCACGCAGCTCGCGCGCGAGGCCGGCGTATCGAAGCTGCGCGTCGTCGGCAACCTGCCCTACAACATCTCGACGCCGATCCTCTTTCACCTGCTCGAACATGTCGGCGTCGTCGAAGACCAGCACTTCATGCTGCAAAAGGAAGTGGTCGACCGCATGACCGCGCAGCCGGCGACCGCCGACTACGGCCGGCTGTCCGTCATGCTGCAGTGGCGCTACGAGATGGAAAACGTGCTGGACGTGCCGCCGCAAGCGTTCGATCCGCCGCCGAAGGTGGACAGTGCCGTCGTGCGCATGGTCCCCCTGGACACGCCGGCCGCGATCGATCCCGCGTTGCTGTCCGAGATCGTCCAGGTCGCGTTCAGCCAAAGGCGCAAGATCCTGCGCCACACCCTGGGCCGCTGGCTCGAGGCCCGTGGGGCGGCCGCCGGCTTCGACGTGCAGCGGCGGGCGGAGGAAGTCCCCGTGCAGGAATACTTGGAACTCGCGCAGTCTGTTGCGGCGCTTTGACAGCCGGCAAGCTGCTCGGGCCGAGTGGTTGGCGAGGTCGCTCGCGCCCTTGTACACTGATCGTGATATTTGTCACCGGCAACAGACGCGCGTGGATTCCATCGAGCTTCCTGTCCTGAAACTTGGCTTGGCCGGCTTTTCGCCGGAACAGGAGCTCGTCATCGAGGACGCGGCGTCCGCGAGCCTGCTCACGCGCTGGGAGTGCGGCGAAATGCCCGGCGCGGATGCCTGGATGCTCAATGGGCAACTGACGCAGTACCTTGGGGACGGCCGCGTGCGGGTCGGCTCGAAGCAGCCCGGTGGGCGCTCGGTGCAATTGCAGCTCCCCGACATGCGCCGTCCGGTGGTGTTCGCCGGCCCGCTGCCCGCATCGGTGCAGGCCCCGATCACGTGCGACCTCGACGAGCCGCATTCGGTGGTCGAGGCGATCGGCGTCCTGGAGTTCACACTGGCGCCGCTCGCCGCGAAATACCTGCTGGCCGCGCACGTGATCGAGCATCAGGAGATGCTCGGCACCGGCGCGTTCGAACTGCGCGCACGCGGCCAGTTGCTCGCCGTGGTGGACATGACCGGCGACGCGTCGGTGCTCCCGAGCGTGCGGCCCGCGAACTTCGAACTGGCGGTGTGGAAGAAGGTGGATCGCACGCGTGTCGGCGTGCCGGACAACTTCTCGCGCGTGAGCATGTCGGAGCTGATGTGGCGCTACGTGTCGCGCACGTCACGCATCCTGCTGCCGGAGCGCTACCTCACGGTCCCGATCTTCTTCCGGCGCGCGCCGCGCGTGGACCCGGTGCTGGTCGACGAAGAACACCTGCTGGTGATGCGCGAGCTCGCCATCCACCCGCTCACGTTCGAGGAAATGCAACGGGCACTGGACCTCGCGCCTGAAGTGCTCGCGCGGGTGCTTTCGGCCCTGTACTACGTCGGCTCCGTCACTTCGACGCGCGCCCGCGCGTCGACCGCCACGGTGATCGGCGAGATGCGCAGCTCGCCGCCGCTGGACTCGCATTACGGCGAGCTGCGGGCCGGCCAGCTCGAACTCGTGGACCTGCGCCAGCTCACCGCGCCCGGGCCGCTCGCGCCCGCCGCGTAAAGGCGCAACCAAAGAACAAGGGCCGCATCGAGCGGCCCTTGTCATGGAGCGTGGCGAGGATCAGGCCGCGGCCAGCCAGTAGCCCGCGTTGAACGGGCTGGACATGCGCAGCGCGAGCGGCGACACGTCGACCAGCTTGTCGGTGGGCATCTTCTCGCCGTTGTCGGCCGCCGGCGTCTCGGCGGGGCCGGCGCCATGGGCTTCCGTTCCCTTTTCGGCCGGCGCATTCGCGGCGCGCGCGACGGAGAACGAGTAGAAGCAGCGGAAGGGCACCTTGCGCTCGGCCCAGTACTCGGCCGTATCGCGGAAGATGTCGAGCAACTGCTCGCGCGCTTCCTTGTCGAATTTCGGGTTCGTCGGGATCGACTCGAGCACCACGATGAACCCGGGTTGCGGGCCCGACTTGTGCACGGGGTCGGTCATGCAGTCGTACAGCGCGTCGAAGTTCTTGCCGAAATGCGCGGGCAGGATGAACTGCTGCGCGATCAGGTCGAGCACGTCCTGCTTGCTCTGCGCCGTGGCGAGGTTCGCGTACAGGAAGTGGTGGCCGAGCGAGCGCGCCGCGTCCTGCAGGTCCTGCACGCGGAACGCGCGAATCGACTGCACGATGTTGGCCCGCACGCCCTTGAGCGTGTTTTCCGGGGTCTCCGTCGCACGAAGTGGGGTTTCCATCTCCGCTTCTCTTTCCATGGTCAAAAACTCGTCCCGCTTCATCTGGGCTTCACTCAACGATCAATCGAAAACTGGCGTAATGGTCAGCGGTGTAATAACAGGCGTCTGGCTGCCGGGTGGGGCCGCCACACACGATGCGCCGGGCTCCCCGGTCGCGCGATCCCGGCGTCGGCACCGTGTATTCGCGGTAGAAACCCCGCGTGGCATGCGGAAGCATTCGCTCCCGGTTGCCGAACACCGCACCATCCTTGCCGTTGGGGAACGGTCCGCCCTGACGGATCAGTTCATAAGTCACCCGGCCCTCACGGGGCAGTTCCGCGACGTGGACAACGACGGGGGCGCTGCCTTCGCGAGGGCGGTCCGCCGGTGGCCTGGCTTGCGCCAGGGGGCCGGACATCACTGCGACCAGCAGGGCGCTAGTTAGCGCAAACTTGATCGCGGCGACGCGCGCCATTCAACGGACCTTCTTCGGTGACCTTCGGGGGACGCCTTCCGGGGCCCAAAGGTTCCTGCGAGCTTCCTCGCGATCGAAACACCTCGGGTTTACCCGGAAAAATTCAGGCGCTAGTGTGATGCATCGGCCCCCAAAAGGCAAGCGGCTGCCCAAATTTTGGGCAGCCGCGGCGGGGGCTTTGCAGCTCGGCGCTTGACTTTTAAGTTAGCGCCAGCTACGCGCCTATTCCTCAACGTGCCGCGTTCGCGTCGGCGACGGTGAGCGCCGTCATGTTGACGATGCGCCGCACCGTCGTGCTTGCCGTCAGGATATGGACGGGCTTCGCGGCGCCGAGGAGCACCGGGCCGATCGCGATGTTGCCGCCGGCCGCCACTTTCAGCAGGTTGTACGAGATGTTCGCGGCGTCGATGTTCGGCATCACCAGCAGGTTGGCGTCGCCCGCCAGCGTGCTGTGCGGCATGATCTGCTCGCGCGCGTGGCCGTCCAGCGCGATGTCGCCGTGCATCTCGCCGTCGACCTCGAGCCACGGCGCCTGCTCGAGCAGCAGCGCGAGCACGTCGCGCATCTTCACCGCGCTCGGCTGGTTGCTCTGGCCGAAGTTCGAATGCGACAGCAGCGCGGCCTTCGGCTTGAGGCCGAAGCGCACCATCTCCTCCGCGGCCATCACCGTGATCTCGGCGAGCTGCTGCGCGCTCGGGTCGTAGTTGACGTGCGTGTCGACGAGGAACACCTGCCGGCCCGGCAACACGAGCCCGTTCATGCACGCGTACGTCTTGCAGCCGGGCCGCAGGCCGATCACCTGGTCGATGTAAGTCAGGTGGATGTTCGTCGTGCCCCAGGTGCCGCAGATCATGCCGTCGACCTGGTCCTTGTGCAGCAGCATCGTGCCGATCAGCGTGAGGCGCCGCCGCATCTCGATCTTGGCCATCTGCACGGTCACGCCCTTGCGCTCGGTCATGCGGTGGTAGGTCTGCCAGAAGTCGCGGTAGCGCTCGTCCCACTCGACGTTGACGATGTCGTAGTCGAGCTCCTCCTTCATGCGCAGGCCGAACTTCTCGATGCGCTGCGCGATCACCGCGGGCCGCCCGATGAACGTCGGGCGCGCGATGCCTTCGTCGACCACGATCTGCGCGGCGCGCAGCACGCGCTCCTCTTCGCCTTCGCAGAACGCGACGCGCTTCTTCTTCGCGAGTTTCGCCGCGGTGAAGATCGGCTTCATCGTCGTGCCCGACGCGTAGACGAAGCTTTGCAGCTTGTCGCGGTACGCATCCCAGTCCTTCACCGGACGCAGCGCCACGCCGCTGTCCACGGCCGCTTTCGCCACCGCCGGCGCGATCTTGATCATCAGGCGCGGGTCGAACGGCTTCGGGATCAGGTACTCGGGGCCGAACGCGAGCTTCTCGCCCGCGTACGCGGCGGCGACGACCTCGCTCTGCTCGGCCTGCGCGAGTTCGGCGATCGCCTGCACCGCCGCGATCTCCATCTCCGTGGTGATCGTCGTCGCGCCCGAATCGAGCGCGCCGCGGAAGATGTAGGGGAAGCACAGGACGTTGGTGACCTGGTTCGGGTAGTCGGTGCGGCCCGTCGCCATCACGGCGTCGTCGCGCACTTCCTTCACTTCCTCCGGCGTGATCTCCGGGTTCGGGTTCGCGAGCGCGAGGATCAGCGGCCTGGCGGCCATGCGCCTGACCATGTCCTTTTTCAGCACCCCCGCGGCCGACAGGCCGAGGAAGATGTCGGCGCCTTCGATGACGTCGGCCAGCGTGCGCGCGGATGTCTTCTGCGCGAACTGCACCTTGTCCTCGTCCATCAGCTCCTTGCGGCCTTCGTAGACGGCGCCCGCGAGGTCGGTGACCCAGATGTTCTTGCGTGGCAAACCGAGCTTGACCAGCAGCCCGAGGCACGCGAGCGCCGCCGCGCCCGCGCCGGAGGTGACGAGCTTGACGTTCGCGAGGTCCTTGCCCACCACCTTCAGCCCGTTGATGATCGCCGCGCCCACGACGATCGCGGTGCCGTGCTGGTCGTCGTGGAAGACCGGGATCTTCATGCGCTCGCGCAGCTTGCGCTCGACGTAGAAGCAGTCCGGCGCCTTGATGTCCTCGAGGTTGATGCCGCCGAACGTCGGCTCGAGCGCCGCGATCACGTCGACCAGCTTGTCGAGGTCCGCCTTCTCGTTGATCTCGATGTCGAACACGTCGATGCCCGCGAACTTCTTGAAGAGCGCCGCTTTGCCCTCCATCACGGGCTTGGCCGCGAGCGGGCCGATGTCGCCCAGGCCGAGCACCGCGGTGCCGTTCGTCACCACGGCCACGAGGTTGCCGCGGCTGGTATAGCGGAACGCGGCGGTCGGGTCCTTCGCGATCTCCTCGCAGGGCGCGGCGACCCCGGGCGAATAGGCGAGCGCGAGGTCGTGCTGGTTCAGCAGCTGCTTGGTGGCGTGGATCGCCAACTTTCCGGGCGTGGGGTATTCGTGGTATTCGAGCGCGGCGCGCCGCAGCTCATGGCGCTTGTCGCCGGAGTCCATGACCGATTCGGTCGACATGTGTCTTGTCTCCTAAGGGGTGGGAATTCTAGACCCCGCCGACGGGTTAACCCTAGTGCGTGATTGTGCGTAGCATTGAGGGAGCGCAAACGCATGCGAAGGAGCGGACCCAATGAGCCTCATGGACTTCATCAAGAAACAGTTCATCGACATCATCCAGTGGACCGAGCCGCAGGATGGCATCCTCGCCTGGCGCTATCCCATGCAGGACATGGAGATCCAGTATGGCGGCTCGCTCACCGTGCGCGAGTCCCAGGTCGCGGTGTTCGTGAACGAGGGCAAGATCGCCGACGTCTTCGGGCCGGGCATGTACAAGCTCACGACGCAGACGCTGCCCGTCCTCACCTACCTCAAGAACTGGGACAAGCTGTTCCAGTCGCCGTTCAAGAGCGACGTCTACTTCCTGTCCACGCGGCTGCAGACCGACCAGCGCTGGGGCACGCCGCAGCCGATCACGGTGCGCGACGCGGACTTCGGCGCCGTGCGGCTGCGCGCGTTCGGCAACTACGCGTACTCGCTCGCCGATGCGAAGTCGTTCCACCAGAAGGTGTCGGGCACGCGCGAGCTGTATCGCGTGGAAGACCTCGAGCCGCAACTGCGCGGGCTGTTCCTGCAGAACATCTCGGATGCGATCGCGAACAGCAAGGTGGCGTTCCTCGACCTCGCAGCCAACCAGGTCGCGTTCGCCAATGCGCTCAAGACGCAGCTCGCGCCGCAATTCGAGGCGTTGGGCCTGAACCTCGAAGTGGTCACTGTGCAAAGCGTTTCGCTGCCCGAGGACCTGCAGAAGATCCTCGACCAGAAGATCGGCATGGGCATGGTCGGCAACGACATGGGCCGCTTCATGCAATACCAGACGGCGCAGGCCGTGCCCGAGATGGCCAAGGGCGCTGCCGAAGGCGGCGGCGGCATCGCGGGCAGCGCGATGGGCCTGGGCGCCGGCGTCGCGCTCGGGCAGGTGCTCGCGCAAAACCTGCAGCAAGGCCTGCAAGGCGGCGCGCAGCCGGCGCAAGCGGCGGCAACGCCGGTGAAGGCCGACGACGTGATGGCCACGCTGGAGAAGCTCGGCGAACTCAAGGCGAAGGGCATCCTCACGCAGGAAGAGTTCGACGCGAAGAAGACCGAGCTCCTGAAGAAACTCACCTAGACACGCGTGGCGGACACCAGCCCGCAGCGCATCTACCGGGCGGCGTGCCCGGGCTGCGGCGCGCCCGTCGAATTCCGCAGCGCGCAGTCCGCCTACGCGGTCTGCCGCTTTTGCCACAGCACCGTCGTGCGCGACGACGGCACGCTGTCGCGCATCGGCAAGATGGCCGAGGTCTTCGAGGACTACAGCCCGTTGCAGCTGATGGCGACGGGCGTCGTCGACGGCCTGGCGTTCACGCTGGTGGGCCGCCTGCAATACAAGGGCGAGACGGGCACGTGGACGGAGTGGATCGCGCTGTTCGACGACGGCGCGCAAGCGGTGCTCGCCGAAGACAACGGTTCGTACGTGCTCTCGCGCACCGTGGAGTTCGGGCGCGACGTGCCGCCGGCCGACGCATTGCGCGTCGGTGCCACGACCGCGGCGCTCGGCGAAAGCTGGAGCGTCGCATCGAACGTCGCCGTCTCGCTGATCTCCGCGCAGGGCGAGTTGCCGAAGCTGCCGCCGCTGGGCACGCCGTTCGCGATGGTGGAGTTGCGCAGCCCCGCAGGCGAGGTGCTGAGCGTCGACTACGGCTCGACGCCGCCGATCGCTTCGCGCGGCCGATCCGTCCTGCTCGACAACCTGCAGATGCGCGGCCTGCGCGAGGACGCGGCGCAGGAACAGAAGGCGCGCCAGTTCTCGTGCCCCAACTGCGGCGCGCCCGTCACGGTGGCCTTGTCGACCACGAAGTCGATCACCTGCGCCTCGTGCCACAGCATCATCGACGTATCGCAGGGCATCGGCGGGGAGCTGCGCCACGCGTTGCAGGACGAAGCGGTCGAGCCGGTGGTGCCGCTGGGCAGCACGGGCAAGCTGCAAGGCGTCGACTGGCAGGTGGTGGGCTACCAGCACCGGATGGGCCACGAAGCGGGCGACGACGACGAGGAATTCGGCTGGGACGAGTACCTCCTGTACAACCGCACGCGCGGCTTCGCGTTCCTCGTCGATGCGAGCGACGGCTGGAGCCTGGTGCGGCCGACGACCGGCGCGCCGACGCTCTCGCCCAACAAGCAAAGCGCGGTCTACCTCGGCCAGGGCTACCCGCTCCTCTACAGCTACGAAGCCGAGACGACGTACGTCGCGGGCGAGTTCTACTGGCCCGTGGAGCGCGGGCAGAAGACGTTCAACCGCGATTTCGGCAAGGGCGCGAACCTGCTGTCGATGGAGGAGGCGCCGCGCGAAGTGACGTGGTCGAGCGGCACCAAGATCGCGAGCGACACCGTCGCCGCGGCCTTCAACCTGCAGGACAAGCGCGAGATGATGAAGCGCGGCGACGTCGGCGCCGTCGTGCCGGGCAAGGGCTGCGCGGGGGTGGGGTGCGGCACCATCGTGCTGCTGTTCATCGTCATCCTCATCATCCTGCTCGTGGTGAAAGCGTGCGTGCAGGACAACGGGCCGTCGGGCTACTACGGCGGCATCCCGCGTTCGAGCGGCGGGTCATTCGGCGGCTACTCCGGCGGCGGGGGCCACAAATAGGCGGATTTCAAGTGGAGAGTGCGACATGGACAACTTGCAAGGCCTGAGCGCGGGCGCGGTGATCGGCTCGGTCGTTTACGCGCTGATCGGCGTGGTGATCTTCTGGCTGTGCTTCCTCATCCTCGACAAGCTCACGCCCTACCACCTGTGGAACGAGATCGTCGAGAAGCACAACGTGGCGCTCGGCATCGTGGTCGGCGCGATGTCGCTGGGCATCTGCGTGATCGTCGCCGCCGCGATCCACTGAAAGGCCGGCGCGATGGCTGAAGCGGCAGGCGCCGTGCGCGCGCACGGGCGAGCGCGCCCGGTGGAAGTGGCGCTGCTCGCGTCGGTGTTCGTCGTCGCGGCGTGCGGGCTCGTGTACGAGCTCGCTGCGGGTGCGCTCGCTTCGTACGTGCTGGGCGATTCGGTCCTGCAGTTCTCCACCGTGATCGGCACGTACCTGTTCGCGATGGGCGTGGGGTCGTGGGCGTCGCGCTTCCTCGAGCGGCAGCTGCCCGCGCATTTCCTGCGCATCGAGCTGCTCGTGGCGCTCGCGGGCGGCTTCATGCCGGCATTGTTGTTCGTCGCGAACGCCTACCAGCCGGCCGGGTTCCACGCCTTGCTGTACTTGCTCGTGTTCACGATCGGCGTGCTGGTCGGCATCGAGATTCCTCTGGTCATGCGCATCCTCAAGCGCAACGTCGCGTTGCGCGAGCTCGTGTCGCAGGTGCTGACGTTCGACTATCTCGGCGCGCTGGCCGTGTCCATCGCGTTCCCGCTCGTGCTCGTGCCGCATCTCGGGCTCGTGCGCACGGGGCTGGTGTTCGGGCTGATGAATGCGCTGGTGGCCGTGTGGGCGCTGAGCACATTCCGCCACGAGCTGCGACGCGTCACCGAGCACGGCATCGCCTGCGCCGCGACCATCGCCGCGCTGCTCGGCGGCTTTGCCTATGCGCAGGCGATCACGTCCTTCGCGGAAGACCGGTTCTACCAGGACCCGGTGGTGTTCGCCGCGACGTCGCCCTACCAGCGCATCGTCGTCACGCACGGACGCGCCGGCTATCGCCTGTTCCTCAACGGCAACCTGCAGTTCGCCGAGCGCGACGAATACCGCTATCACGAAGCGCTGGTGCATCCGGCGATGGCCGCGCACGGCGCGGCGCACCAGGTGGCGATCCTCGGCGGCGGCGACGGCATGGCCGCGCGCGAGGTGCTGCGCTACCCGGGTGTCGAGAGCATCACGCTGGTGGATCTCGACGCGAACATGACGCGGCTGTTCTCCACGAACGAAGCGCTGGTGCGCCTGAACGGCGGCTCGCTGAAAGACCCGCGCTTGCACGTCATCAACACCGACGCGTTCCAGTGGCTGCAGAACGCCGCCGGAACGTACGACGTGATCATCGTCGACTTCCCCGACCCGACGAATTTCTCGCTGGGCAAGCTGTACACGACGTCGTTCTACGCGCTGATGGAAAAGCATCTCGCCGCCAGCGGCTATGCCGTGATCCAGACGACGTCGCCGCTCGTGGCGCGCGAGAGTTACTGGACCGTGGTGAGCACGCTCGAAGCGGCCGGCCTGTCGACTGCGCCGTACCACGCCAACGTGCCGAGCTTCGGCGAGTGGGGCTTCGTGATCGCGAGCCATCGTCCGTGGCACGTGCCCGCCCAGCTGCCCGCGGGCCTGAAGTTCCTCACGCCGCAGATGCTGCCGCTGCTCTTCGACTTCCCGCGCGACATGGCGCGTGTGCCGGCCGAGCCGAATCGCCTCTCGAACCAGGTGCTTGTCACGACTTACGAGAAGGAGTGGGGCAAGGTCCTGCCCTGAGGTCGCATCGATGAAGCGCCGTTCCTTCATCGCCGGTGGTGCGCTCGCGCTCGGAGCGTGCCACCCGGAGCGCGTGATCACCGGCGGCTTCAACGGCGCGAGCGTCGAGCGCGGCCACCTGCTGCGCGCGTCGCTGCCGTCGTCGCCGCCCGTGTCGACGCGCAAGGTCGACGTGTTGATCGCCGGCGGCGGCATCGCGGGGCTGTCCGCGGCGCGTGCGTTGCGACTGGCGGGCGTCGACGACTTCCTGCTGCTCGACCTGGAGGACAGCGCGGGCGGCAACAGCCGCGGCGCGACGATCGCCAAGCTCGCGTGCCCGCTCGGCGCGCACTACCTGCCCGTGCCCGGCGACAACGCGCCCGAGGTGCGCGACTTCCTCGAGGAGATCGGCTTGGCGAAGCGCGTGGCCGGCCACTGGACCTTCGACGAGCGCCACCTGTGCCACAGCCCGCAAGAGCGCCTGTTCATCAACGGCCAGTGGCAGGGAGGGCTGCTGCCGGTGCTCGGCGTCGGCGAAGAAACGCTTGCGCAATACCGCAAGCTCTCCCGGCTCGTCACCGAAGCAAATCGCCATGCCCGCTTTCGCGTGCCGCTGCGCGGGCCGGTTCCCGCCTCGCATCGCGCGCTCGACGCGATCACGTTCGCAGCTTGGCTCGATCGCGAACGGCTCGACGACGCCTACCTGCGCTGGTACCTCGACTACTGCTGCCGCGACGACTACGGCGCCGGCACGAGCATCGTGTCCGCATGGGCGGGCATCCACTACTTCGCCAGCCGCCACGGCTTCTCCGCTCCCGGCGACGACGCCGACAGGGACCTGCTGCTCACGTGGCCCGAAGGCAATGCGTGGCTCGCGAAGCGCCTGGCCGACCCGCTCGGCGAGCGCATCGTCACGGGGCGGCTCGTGTTCCGCATCGCCGCGCTCAAGCACGCCATCGAGGTCGATGCGTACAACGTCGCGACCCGACAGGTCGAGCGCTTCGAAGCGGCGCAGTGCATCGCCGCGATGCCGCTGTTCATCGCGGCGCGCTTGCTCACCGCGCCATCGCGCGCGCTGGCCGACGCGGTGCGCCACATGCCCTACGCGCCATGGGCCGTGGCCAACATCCACATCGAGGCGCCGCTCGCCGACCGACCCGGTGCGCCGCCGTCGTGGGACAACGTGCTCTACGGTGCGACGGGGCTCGGCTACGTCGACGCCGGCCACCAGAAGCTCGACCCGCTGCCCGACCCGACGATCCTCACGTACTACCGCGCGATGGGCGACGACCCGCAGGGCCGCGCGCGCCTGCTGTCACGCGAGTGGGCGACCTGGCGCGACGACGTGCTCGACGAACTGTCGGTGCCGCATCCGGACCTGCGATCGAAGACGCTGAGCATCGACGTCGCGCGCTGGGGCCATGCGATGGCGGTCCCGGTGCCCGGCACGCGCTCGAGCCACGCGCTGGAATCGCTGCAGCGAACGCAAGCCGGCCTGTGGCGGCGCCTGCACTTCGCGCACAGCGACCTGTCGGGCTACTCGGTGTTCGAGGAGGCCTTCACGCACGGATGGCGTGCAGGCAATGCGGTGAAGAAAGCGCTCGCGTGAGCGCCCGTCACCCACGCATCAGCGCTTCGATCTCGTCCGCCTTCACCGGCGCGCCACGCGAGACCAGTTCGCAACCCTCTTTCGTGACGATCGCGTCGTCCTCGATGCGGATGCCGATGTGGTGGAACTGCTCGGGCACGCCGGCGGCGGGACGCACGTAAATGCCCGGCTCGATGGTCAGCACCATGCCCGGCCGCAGGATGCGCGCAGGGCGGTTCTTGATCACTTCGCCCGACAGCGCGTCCTTGCGCTCTTCGACCTTGCCGACTTCCGAGGGCTCGATGTAAGCGCCGCAGTCGTGCACGTCCATGCCGAGCCAGTGGCCGGTGCGGTGCATGTAGAACTGGAAGTACGCGCGCTTTTCGATCACGTCGTCGAGCGTGCCGACTTTGTTGCGATCGAGCAGCCCGACGTCGAGCATGCCCTGCGCGAGCACCTTCACGCTCGCGTCGTGCGGGTCGGTGAAACGCGCGCCGGACCGGCACGCATCGACCGCCGCCTGTTGCGACGCGAGAACCAGGTCGTACAGCGTGCGCTGCGGGCCGGTGAACTTGCCATTGGCCGGGAACGTGCGCGTGATGTCGCTGGCGTAGCCATCGAGCTCGCAGCCGGCGTCGATCAGCACGAGGTCGCCGGGCTTCACGGGCGCGGCATCCGCGTGGTAGTGCAGCACGCACGAATTCGCTCCGGCCGCGACGATCGACGAATACGCGACGTACTGGGAGCCGGCCATGCGGAATTCGTGCAGCAACTCGGCATCGAGGTGGTACTCGCGCAGGTCCTTGCCTTCACGCAGCCACTGCGCGCTGGACTTCATCGCGCGCACGTGCGCGCGGGCGCTGATCTGGCCGGCGCGGCGCATGATGTCCTGCTCGTGCGCGTCCTTCACCAGGCGCATCTCGTCGAGGATCGCGCACAGGTCGTTCTGCTCCGCGGGGCACAGCGCGCCGTAGCGCACGCGCGAGCGCACCTGCGCCAGCCAGCCGGCGATGCGCGCTTCGAGCCCGGCGTGGATGCTGAAAGGGAACCACACGGCGCCCTTGTTCTCCAGCAGCTTCGGCATCGTCGCATCGAGTTCGGAGGCGGATTGCGCCGAGTCGACACCGAGCACCGACGGTGCGGCGTCGGGACCGAGGCGATAGCCGTCCCAGGTCTCGCGATCCAGGTCCTTCGGCTGGCAGAACAGCTGGGACTTGCCGTCGCCGGTGATCACGAGCCACGCGTTCGGCTCGGTGAAGCCGGTGAGGTAATAGAAGTAGCTGTCGTGGCGGTAGAGGAAGTCGGTGTCGCGGTTGCGCGGCTGCTGTGGCGCCGTCGGGATGATCGCGATGTCGTCCTTGCCGAGCTGCGAAGCCACTCGCGCGCGGCGGCCTGCGTACAACGTGAATGGAACGTCTGTCTTCATGGCGAAGTCCTTCGTCGTGCGATGGAAGCTGCCGCGTGCGCATCAAGCCGCGGTGGCGGCATTGATCGCATCGAGCTGCTGGGGAGTCCCGAGATTGTGCCACTCGCCCCCGTAAGTCTCCACGCTGATGCGCTGCGCGCGCATGCCCTCGAACAGCAGGGGCGCGAGCTGCGCGTGCTGGCCGTGGCCGACCGCGCCGCACAGCTCCTTCGTGAGGAGCGCGATGTTGGCGTAGGTCCACCGCTTGCCGTCGGCGCCGGGCCCGTCCACGCCGAGTCCTTCCTGCGAAATCCCGAAGTCACCCTTCGGGTGGAACGGCGGATTCGGCACGAGCCACACATGCGCGAGCAGGCGCGATTCGGCGAAGCGGCGCATCGCGGCATCATCGAACGCGAACTGCGGCACGTGCACGTCGGCCGACACGATCCAGAACACGTCCGCGAGCAACGCATGTGCCTTCGCGATCCCGCCGGCCGTCTCGAGCGCGCCGCCGTGATCGCGGCCCTCGAGCGAGTAGTGGATCTTCATGCCCCAGCGCGAGCCGTCGCCGAGCGCATCGACAACGCGCTCTTCGAGCCACGCGGTGTTGATCACCACCGACTCGTGCCCGGCGCGCGCGAGCGCTTCGAGATGCCATTCGATCAGCGGCTTGCCGCGCACTGGCAGCAGCGGTTTCGGTGTACGGTCGGTCAGCGGCCGCATGCGTTCGCCGCGTCCCGCGGCCAGGATCATCGCTCGCGCGAGGGTCATCGTTCGATGCTTTCCGGATTCGGGATTCACGCTTCGTCGCTGCCGCGATCGAGCGAACGCTGTTCGGTCCATTCGGGTTCGAAGCGCTCGATGAGCGCGTTCATCAGCCCGCGCGCCTTCGCGCTATGGTCGCCCGTGAAGTTGCACACGTACACGTCGGCCGTCACCGCGCGCTGCTCGGGCCACGTGTGCAGGCACATGTGTGATTCGGCCAGCAGCACGGTGGCCGTGACGCCGCCCGGGCCCTTGTCGGTCGGCGCGAAGGTATGGAACAGCTGATTCACGGCCTCGAGTCCCACTGCGCCCACAGCCTGCAGGCACCATGCGCCGAGTTGCTGCGCGTCGGTCAGCCACGCGGCATCGCAACGGCACTGGTAGAAGTCGGCGGTGAGGTGCAGGCCCTGCATGGAGCCTGACTTTAGACGATGGCGCGCCGCGGCCGCGCACGAAAGCTGCTCATCAGCGCGCCAAGTAAAATCGCGGGTTTCCCCCAAGCAACATCCCGGAGCCGCCCCCCGATGGCCAAGACAACGTTGATGGCGAACGCGATCCGCGCGCTCGCCATGGATGCCGTGCAACAGGCGAACTCCGGGCATCCCGGCGCGCCCATGGGCATGGCGGAGATCGCAGTCGCCCTGTGGGGCCGCCACCTGCGCCACAACCCGAAGAACCCGCACTGGTTCGACCGCGATCGCTTCGTGCTGTCCAACGGCCACGGGTCGATGCTCGTCTACGCGCTGCTGCACCTGACCGGCTACGACCTCCCTTTGGCGGAGCTGAAGAATTTCCGCCAGCTGCACAGCAAGACGCCGGGCCATCCCGAGGTCGGCATCACGCCGGGCATCGAGACCACCACCGGCCCGCTCGGGCAAGGCCTCACGAACGCGGTCGGCATGGCGCTCGCGGAAAAACTGCTCGCCACCGAATTCAATCGCGATGGCCACGCGATCGTGGGCCACCACACCTATGTGTTCATGGGCGACGGCTGCCTGATGGAAGGCATCAGCCACGAAGCCTGCGCGCTCGCCGGCGCGTGGAAACTGAACAAGCTGGTCGCGGTGTACGACGACAACGGCATCTCGATCGACGGCCAGGTCACGCCCTGGTTCGTCGACGACACGCCGATGCGGTTCCGCGCGTACGGCTGGAACGTGATCGGGCCCGTCGACGGGCACGACGTGGACGCGATGGACCGCGCGCTCGCCGATGCGAAGCGCAGCCCCGACAAGCCGACACTGATCGTCGCCAAGACGCAGATCGGCAAGGGCAGTCCCAACCGCGCGAACACGGCGAAGGCGCACGGCGAAGCGCTCGGCCTCGAGGAAGTCAAGCTCACGCGCGCGGCGCTGGGCTGGCCGCACGAGCCGTTCGTCGTGCCGCACGAGGTCTACACCGAGTGGGACGCGAAGGCCAGGGGCGCGAAGGTCGAAGGCGAATGGAACGAGCGTTTCGCCGCGTACAAGGCGAAGTTCCCGGAAGCCGCGGCCGAATTCACGCGCCGCATGAAGGGCGAGCTGCCGCGCAATTTCGCGCAGGTCGCTGTCGATGCCGCGGTCGCCGCGCATTCGAAACAGGAAACGGTCGCTTCGCGCAAGGCGTCGCAGATCGCGCTCGAAGCGTTCACCGCGGCGCTGCCGGAGATGCTCGGCGGCTCGGCGGACCTCACTGGCTCGAACCTCACCAACACCAAGAGCACCGCGCCGCAGCGCATCGACCTTGCGGGCGACGTGAAGAAGACGGAAGACGGGAAGATCGGCCGCCACATCAACTACGGCGTGCGCGAGTTCGGCATGGCCGCGGTGATGAACGGCCTGGCGCTGCACGGCGGCTACATCCCTTATGGCGGCACCTTCCTCACCTTCAGCGATTACAGCCGCAATGCGATCCGCATGGCCGCGTTGATGAAAAAGCGCGTGGTCCACGTCTTCACGCACGATTCGATCGGCCTGGGTGAGGACGGCCCGACGCACCAGTCGGTCGAGCACGCATCGGCGCTGCGCCTGATCCCGAACCTCGACGTCTGGCGCCCGTGCGATACGGCCGAGACCGCCGTCGCGTGGACGGTTGCGCTGCAGAACATGACGCGCCCGACGGCGCTGCTGCTGTCGCGCCAGAACCTGCCCTATGCGCCGAAGCCGGGCCTCGAGGACATCAGCAAGGGCGGCTACGTGCTGGCCGAGGCGAGCGAAGTCGGCGTGCGCGGCAAGACGGCCGCTGTGATCATCGCCACCGGCTCCGAAGTGCAACTGGCATTGAAGGCGCAGGAGCTGCTCGGCACGCAAGGTATCGCGGTGCGCGTCGTCTCGATGCCCAGCACCACCACCTTCGACCGCCAGAGCCTCGC
>DATBPW010000351.1:0-16010 GCA_036561125.1 Ramlibacter sp.
CTGGTCGTGGTGGGGACGGTGATGGCGCTGGGGATGCGCAAGCGCTGAGCAACGCGCCCGATCACTCCTCGACCTGGAACGCCACCCGCGGCGCGACGGCGCACATCAGTTCGTACCCCAGCGTGCCGGCTGCACGCGCGACTTCGTCGATGGGCAGGATCACGCCATTCGCCGCCCGGCCCCACAGCGTCACTTCGCTGCCGATGTGTGCGGCGGGCACGGGCGTGAGGTTGACGGTGAGCATGTCCATGCTGACGCGCGCGACGAGCTGCGTGCGCACGCCGTCGACGATCACGGGTGTGCCCGTGGTGCAGTGGCGCGGATAGCCGTCGGCATAGCCGCAGGCAACGACACCGATGCGCATCGCGCGGTCGGCGGTGAAGCTCGAACCGTAACCCACCGTGTCGCCGGGTTTCAGGTCCTGCGTCGCGATCAGGCGCGATGCCAGCGTCATCGCGGGCTGCAGGTCCCAGTGCGCGATGTCATGATCGGGAAAATCCGGCGCGCTGCCATACACCGCGATGCCGGGGCGAATCCAGTCGCCGCGCACCTGCGCGTCGGCGCCGAAGCGCAGTGACGCCGCGCTGTTGGCCAGCGTGCGTTCGCCGGGCAGGCCTTGTGTCGTTTCCTCGAACACACGCAGCTGGTGTTCGATGCCCTTGTCGCCGTCCGCATCGGAGAAGTGCGTCATCAGCACGATCTCGTCCGTCTGCGTGAGCGCATCGAGCCGCGTCCACGCGGACCGGTAGCGCTGCGGCGTGAACCCGAGCCGGTTCATGCCCGAGTTCATCTTGAGGAAGACCTTGTGCGGCGCGTGCGTCTTGTGCACGGCGAGCATGTCGATCTGCTCGTCGCAATGCACCGTGTGCCACAGGCCCAGGCGCGAGCACAGCTCCAGGTCGCGCGGGTCGAACACGCCTTCGAGCAGCAGGATGGGCCCGCGCCAGCCGAGCGCGCGCACGCGCTCGGCCTCGTGCAGGTCGAGCAGCGCGAAGCCGTCGGCCGCGCGCATCGGCTCGTAGACGCGCTCGATGCCGTGCCCGTAGGCGTTGGCCTTGACCACAGCCCACACGCGCGCGTCGGGCGCAGCGCGGCGCAGGCGCGCCAGGTTGCGAGACAGGGCGGCGTGATGGACGGTCGCGGTGATCGGGCGGGGCATGGATGGGGGGATGTTATAACCCGCTGTCGCTTGGAGACCCCCATAAGAGAATCGCCGCCCTACGAGCCGGCCGATGCGCACGCCAGATGAAGCGCGGTTTTTACACGTTGATGTCGGCCCAGTTCTTTTCGTCGCTGGCCGACCAGGCGCTTTTCGTCTCGGCCGTCGAATTGATCAAGGGCGAGGGCGGGCCCGAATGGGAGCGCGCCGCGCTCGTGCCGATCTTCGCGCTGTTCTACGTGGTGCTCGCGCCGTGGCTCGGTGCATTCGCCGATGCCTACCCGAAGCGCAACGTGATGTTCGCGAGCAATGCGATCAAGGTGATGGGCTGCCTGCTGATGCTGGCCGGCGCGCATCCGCTGTTCGCGTATGCGGTCGTCGGCCTCGGCGCGGCGGCGTACTCGCCGGCGAAGTACGGCATCCTCACCGAGATGCTGCCGCCGTCGCAGCTGGTCAAGGCCAACGGCTGGATCGAAGGCCTGACGATCGCATCGATCATCCTGGGCATCGTGCTCGGCGGCCAGCTGATCGGCCACGTCGTGTCGAGCCGCCTGCTGGCCTTCGACTTTCCCATCATCGACACCGGCATCGATACCCCGCCCGAAGCCGCGATCTCGGTGCTGATCTTCGTGTATGCGCTCGCGGCGTGGTTCAACCTGAGAATCCCCCTCACGGGCGTCGAGATGCGCCCCATGCCGGCGAACCCGCTGGAGCTCGTTCCCGATTTCTGGATCTGCAACTCGCGGCTGTGGCGCGACAAGCTCGGGCAGATCTCGCTGGCGACCACCACGCTGTTCTGGGGCGTGAGCGGCAACATGCGCTACATCGTCCTCGCGTGGAGCGCCGCGGCATTGGGCTACAGCACGACACAGGCGTCGTCGCTGGGCGGCGTGGTCGCCATCGGCACGGCCGTCGGCGCGATCGTCGCATCGGTGCGCATGCGGCTGGACGTCGCGACCAACGTGATCCCCATGGGGGTGGTCATGGGCGTCCTGATCATCGTGATGAACTTCATCCACAACGTGTGGGTCGCGGCGCCGTTCCTGATCCTGCTGGGCGGGCTCGGCGGCTTCCTCGTCGTGCCGATGAACGCGCTGCTGCAGCACCGCGGCCACAACCTGATGGGCGCGGGCCGCTCGATCGCCGTGCAGAATTTCAATGAGCAGGCGTGCATCCTGGGCCTCGGCGCGTTCTATTCGCTGTCGGCCGGGATGGGGCTGTCCGCGTTCGGCGCCATCACGGCGTTCGGGCTGGTGGTCGCGGGCATCATGATCCTGATCCGCGCCTGGCACCTGCGCAATTGCCGGCTCTATCCCGAGGAACTCGACCACCTGCTGCGCATCGCGCGCCACGACAATCCCAGCGTCCATGTCGAGCGCTCCTGAGCGCACCCTCAAGCCCGCGGCGGCGCTGCTGCTCAATGCCTTCGTGTGGGGCGTGTCGTGGTGGCCGTTTCGTGAACTGCACCAGCGCGGCGTGCATCCGCTCTGGGCCACGGCGCTGGTCTACGCGATCTCGATGGCCGTGCTGCTCGCCGCGCGCCCGCATGCGTGGCGTGCGTTCGCGCGCGAGCCGCTGCTGTGGCTGCTGATGGCGGCGTCGGGCTTCACCAACGTCGGCTTCAACTGGGGCGTGACCGTCGGCGACGTCGTGCGCGTCGTGCTGCTGTTCTACCTGATGCCCGCGTGGACCGTGGTGCTGGCGTGGGCGTTCCTCGGTGAGCGGCCCAGCCGGGCCGGCGTACTGCGGCTGCTGATCGCGATGGCCGGCGTGGTCACCGTGCTCAAGCCGCCGGGCACGCCCTGGCCGGTGCCGCAATCGATCGCCGACTGGCTCGCGATCGCGGGCGGCTTCTCGTTCGCCACGACCAACATCGTGCTGCGCCGATTGCGCCATGTCGACGCGCCCGCGCGCATCTTCGCGATGTTCACGGGCGGCGCCGTGCTCGCGACGCTCGCCGCGTTCGCCGGAATGGGCGCGGGGCTCGTGCCCGCGCCGCCGGCGCCGCAGCTCGCGTGGACCGCGCTCGGCCTGGCGCTGTCGTTCGGCTTCCTCGCGAGCAACATGGCGCTGCAGTACGGCGCGTCGCGCCTCGATGCGCATGCCTCGGCGCTGATCATGCTGTCCGAGATCGTGTTCGCCAGCGTCTCGTCGGTCGCGCTCGGCGCCGCGACGCTCACGGCGCGCACGCTCGTCGGCGGCGCCCTGATCCTGCTGGCTGCGGCGGGGTCCGCGTGGGCGGGCACCGGCGGCGAAAAAACGGTTGGCGCACAATGAGCATCGGGCGTGCCGCCCGGGTTGCGAGGACCTTGCGATGACCACCGTGTACGACTTCGAAGCGCAGCAGATCGACGGCAAGACCGTGCCGCTGTCGACATTCAAGGGCAAGCCGATGCTCATCGTGAACACCGCGAGCGCGTGCGGCTACACGCCGCAGTTCGCAGGCCTCGAGGAGCTGCACGAGGCGTACGGCGGCAAGGGGCTGGTCGTGCTGGGATTCCCGTGCAACCAGTTCGGCGCGCAGGACCCCGGCAGCAACGACGAGATCGCCAGCTTCTGCCAGCTCAATTACGGCGTGAGCTTCCCGATGATGGCCAAGATCGACGTCAACGGCGACAAGGCCCATCCGCTGTACCAGTGGCTGTCGAAGGAAGCGCCGGGCATCCTCGGCAGCAAGTCGATCAAGTGGAACTTCACGAAGTTCCTCGTGGCGAAGGACGGCAGCGTCGTCAAGCGCTACGCGCCCGCGGACGCGCCGGCCTCGCTGAAGAAGGATATCGAGCAGGCGCTGGCCGCGTGACGCAGCGCTACGCGGCGCGCTGCTCCCGGTCGCGCTGCTGCTCGTTCATGCGCAGCAGGTCGGCGAGCGTGCGGCCCGGCTCGTCGCGGAAGCGCTCCTCGAGCGGCTTGAGCTTGAGGATGCGGTCGATGCGGAACGTGCGGAAGTCGTTGCGGCGTTCGCACCAGGCCGACAGCGTCCACACCTTGCCCCAGTAGAAGCACCCGAGCGGGCGCAGCACGCGCTCGCTCGGCTGTTCCATGAGGTCGCGGTACTGCACGTGGACCTTGCGCTTGTCCTGCACGGCCTCGCGCAACGCCTGCAGGCTCTGCAGCGACGCCGGCGACATGCCGCCCGCGCCCGCGTAGACAGCGAGCGCTTCGGCCGCCACGCGCGCTTCCACCGGCAGCACCGACATGATCTTGCCCAGCGCATCCTCGGCGCTTTGCGCCAGCGCCGGGTCGAGCCACGCTTGCGCCAGACGCACCGACGCGACGACCGCCTTGGCTTCGTCGTGCGTGAACATCATCGGCGGCAGGTCGAAACCCGCGCCCAGCCGGTAACCGACGCCCGCTTCGCCTTCGATGGGCACGCCCTGCGACTGCAGGTCCGCGACGTCGCGGTACACCGTGCGCTCGGACACCTCGAGCCGCTGCGCGAGGTAGCGCGCGGTCGTCAGCCGCCGGCCGCGAATCAGCTGGATGATGTGGAAGAGGCGGTCGGCGCGACGCATGGGGTATCGAAAATACCTCATTGCGGGCGCGGATGCACGCGCCTGCTGACAGAGATTTGTCAGGAGGGGTTCAGCGCCCCGTCCAGCACCTCGACCCAGTGTTTCACCGGCACATCGGTGCCGCTTTGCAAGTGCGTGATGCAGCCGATGTTGGCGGAGACGATCGCCTGGGGCTGCAGGCGCCGCAGGTGGCCGAGCTTGCGGTCGCGCAGCTCATGCGCGATATCGGCATGCAGGACGGAATACGTGCCGGCCGATCCGCAGCACAGGTGCGATTCCGCATCGGCCACGCGCACGTCGAACCCGAGTTCGCCCATGCCGCGCTCGACGAGGCCGCGCAGCTGCTGGCCGTGCTGCAAGGTGCACGGAGGATGGAACGCGAGCAGCGCACCGTTCGCTTGCACGCGGCCGCGCAACGCGTCGACGAGTTGCGGCAGCAGCTCGCTCAGGTCGCGCGTGAGTTCGCTCACGCGCCGCGCCTTGTCCGCATAGGCCGGGTCGTGCGCGAGCGCGTGCCCGTAGTCCTTGACGGTCACGCCGCAGCCCGATGCGTTCATGACGATGGCTTCGATGCCGCCGCGCTCGATGAACGGCCACCACGCATCGATGTTGGCGCGCATCTGCGCGCGCGCGCCGTCCTGGTCGTCCAGGTGGAACTTGATCGCGCCGCAGCAGCCCGACTTCGGCGCGACGAGCGCCTGGATGCCCGCGGCGTCGAGCACACGCGCCGTCGCGCTGTTGATGTTGGGCATCATCGCCGGTTGCACGCAGCCGGCAAGCAGCAGCGCCTTGCGCGCGTGTTCGCGCGCCGGCCACTGTCCCGCGGGCTGCGCAGGCGTCACCTTTTCCTGCAGCGCTCGCGGCAGCAGCGGCCGCACTGCCTGCCCGAGCTTGTACGCGGGCGCGAACAGCGGCGAGGTCAGGCCCTCCTTCAGGACCCAGCGCAGCGCGCGCGAACCGAGCCCGCGCGGCACCTGCTCGTCGACCACGTGCCGGCCGATGTCGACGAGATGGCCGTACTCGACCCCGCTCGGGCACGTGCTTTCGCAATTGCGGCAGGTCAGGCACCGGTCCAGGTGCAGTTGCGTCTCGCGCGTCGGCGCCTCGCCTTCGAGCACCTGCTTGATCAGGTAGATGCGCCCGCGTGGGCCGTCGAGCTCGTCGCCCAGCACCTGGTACGTCGGGCACGTCGCCGTGCAGAAGCCGCAATGCACGCACTTGCGCAGGATCGCTTCGGCCTCACGGCCTTCGGGCGTGTCCTTGTACTGCAGGGACAGGTGCGTTTGCATGCGTCGTCAGAAATCGGGGTAGAGCCGGCCGGAGTTGAAGAGGCCGGCGGGATCGAATTCGTGCTTGAGGTCGCGGTGGATGCGATCGAGCGGCGCGGCCAGCGGTGTGAAGCGATGCGTCGCCTGCGAATCGTTCGCGCGGAACAGCGTCGCATGACCGCCCGCGCGCGCGGCCGCTGCGCGGATGCGTGCGGCGTCGGCGGCATGTGCGCGCACCCAGCGCTGCGCGCCATGCCATTCGACGAGCGGCGCTTCGGGCAGTTCCAGCACCGGCGCCACCTGCGGCACCGAGATGCGCCACAGATCGCGCTCGCCGCGCTCCATGAACCAGGGCAGCTGCTGGTCGCGGCACGCGAGCCAATCGGCGGCGACGGCCTCGTTGACCTGCCGCTCGCCGCCCAATGCGCGGCACGCTGCGTCGACGGCGGCGACTGCGCCGCGCAAGCGCAGGTACAGCACGCCACGCCCTCCATCCTCGACCCAGCAGCTGGCGTTGAGCGGCAACGGCCGGCCGCCCCATTCGTTGAGGCGCCGCAACGCATCGCCTTGCGACATTTCGAACTTCAACGTCGCTTCCGCCGGGGCGATGGGCAGCACCTTCAGGCTGGCTTCCACGATGAGGCCCAGCGTGCCGAGCGCGCCGACCATGAGGCGCGACACGTCGTAGCCGGCGACGTTCTTCATCACCTGCCCGCCGAAGGTGAGCAGTTCGCCCCGGCCGTTGACCATGGTCACGCCCAGCACGTAATCGCGCACCGGGCCGGCGCTGGCGCGCGCCGGGCCCGACAGGCCCGCGGCCACCATGCCGCCGACGGTGGCACCGCCGCCGAAATGCGGCGGCTCGAATGGCAGGCACTGGCCGCTGCGCGCGAGCACGGCTTCGAGTTCGGCCAGCGCGGTGCCGGCGCGCACGGTGACGACCAGTTCGCTCGGCTCGTAGCTGGCAATGCCTGAGAGCGCGAGCGTCGACAGCTCTTCGCCCGCCACGGACGGCTCGCCGTAGAAGTCCTTGCTGCCGCCGCCGCGGATGCGCAGGCGCGCGCCGCGCGCAGCGGCGTCGCGGATGCGGTCGATCATCGCGTCCAGGGACATCGCCCGATGGTAAGGCGAGTCGGCGCGCGCGCCCGGCCGCCGCGCGCTTGAAATTTGTTCGATCAGGTCCTGACGAAATTCACCGGCAACCCGGGCACGTCCACGCGCGTGGCGATCACGTGCCCGGACAGCGGGAACTGCTGCAGTTCATCGGCCGGCCGCTTCTCGCGCGAAGTGGTGACGTACAGCGTGCGCAAGTCGTCGCCGCCGAAGCACGGCATCGTCGGGCAGCGCACCGGCAACTCGATCTCGCCCGCGATGTCGCCCGTGGGCGAGAGTTTCAGCAGGCGCTGCCCCTCGAACATCGAGCACCAGTAGTGGCCTTCGCTGTCGACGGTCGCGCCGTCGGGGCGTCCACCGTAGCCCGGCGCGCCCGGCGTCCAGCCCGCGGGCTTGGGGGCGAACTCGCGCAGCACGCGGTGGTGGCGCATCACGTTGCTGCGCGCGTCCCAGTCCCAGGCGTGGATGATGTGATGCGGCGTGTCGGACCAGTACACGGCCGTCGCATCGCGCGAGAAGGCGAGGCCGTTCGCGATGACGGCGTTGCCCGCCTTCAGTTGCACGACCGGCTTGCCGTCGTCGCCGTTGTCGGGCCGCACGTCGACGCTGTAGAGCTCGGCGCGGCGCGCATCGCGCGGCTCGTACATGGTGCCGGCCCAGAAGCGGCCTTCCGGGTCGGCCTTGCCGTCGTTGAAGCGCGTGGTGGCCGTGTCGAAGCTGAAGCGCACCACCGCCACCAGCGCGCTGCCCCAGGCGCGCGCGCGATAGACGCCGTCGCGCAGGGCGATCATCAGGCCACCGCCCTGCACGGGAGCGATGCACCCGGGCTCGCTCGGCATCGGCCACGACTCGGTCGCGCCGTTCGCGTCGAGCCGGCGGACCTGCTTGCCCGGGATGTCGACCCAGTACAGCGTGCGTTCATCCGGATGCCAGAACGGCGATTCGCCGAGCACGTCGGGCTCGCGCGTGACTTTCGACCACTCGTACTTCATGCGCTGCGCTCCACATGGATCGTCATTTGCGCCGACAGCGATTCCCCGGGGCCGAGCGTCGCCAGGCCGAGTTGCTGCGCGTCTATGCCTTGCCGCACCAGCGCCATTGCGTTGTTGACGTGGCTGACCGGCTCGATCGCGACGTGGTCGCGCGCCGGGTTCGTGAAGACGACCAGGCGCGACTGGTTCGACTCGACGCGCACCGTGAACTGCGAATCGCGCAGCGTGGCCACGCCGTCCCAGCCATCGAAGCAATGATCGATGTCCAGTACAGCGCAATCGGTGTCGAGGCCGCGGCTCGCATTGCGTTGCGTGGGGAGCTTGTCGGTGCCCATTTCCCAGCGGCCCGTCGCGCGGAACGCGATGTGCGCGTCCGCGCGCTTGACGAAGAACGGATGCCAGCCCAATCCCGCCGGCGCACTGCCGCCCGACTGGTTCGTCAGCGACAGCGTGAATTCGATCGAATGCGGCGTGACGCGAAAGGTCTGCGACGCGTCGAACGCGAACGGCCATGACGCGTCGCCGCGATGCTCGAACGACAACATCGCGAAGTCCCGCGTCGACTCGAGCACGTCCCACCGGCGCTGCCAGCCGATGCCATGGATCGCGTGCGCGTCGTCGCCGTTGTTGCGCACCAGCGGGTACAGCGTGCCTTCCCACTGCAGCGTGGCGTGGCCGATGCGGTTGGAGAACGGCACCAGCGGATAGCTCGCGGCCTGGCGCGCGGATGCGAGAGGCGCCGCCGGCACGCGCAGCACCGGCTCGCCGTCCAGCAGCAGTGCGCTGACGCAACCGCCGAGCTCGGGTTCGATACGGCACAGCAGCGGGCCCGCCTGGAGTTCGACCATGCGCGGCATTGTGCCGCTAACATTGCCGCCCATGTCCGGCCCAGGCACTCCCGGTGAGCAGCGCGGTCACGCTCGCCTTCCCGGCCTGACGCGCGCGCAGAAAAAAAGCCCGCGGAGCTTGCGCTCGCGCGGGCCACATCCAAAGGAGACCTGTTTCCTGTCGCTGCGGGTCAGCGGTTGTACGCCGTCTCGCCGTGGCTGGAGATGTCCAGGCCCTCGCGCTCTTCTTCTTCCGTCACGCGCAGGCCGATCACCATGTCGACGACCTTGTACGCGATGAGCGACACGACGCCCGACCACACGATGGTGAGGACCACGGCCTTGAACTGGACCCACACCTGTGCGGCGATCGAGTAGTTCTCGGGCTTGATCATGTCCATCGTGACCCAGTCGACGACGTAGCCGGGGCCGCCGAGCGCGGGCGAGTTGAACACGCCCGTGAGCAGCGCACCGACGATGCCGCCGACGCCGTGCACGCCGAAGACGTCGAGCGAGTCGTCGGCGCCGAGCAGGCGCTTCAGGCCGTTGACGCCCCACAGGCACACGAAGCCCGCGACGAAGCCGATGACGAGCGCGCCGAGCAGGCCGACGTTGCCGCAAGCCGGCGTGATCGCCACGAGGCCTGCGACGGCGCCGGACGCCGCGCCCAGCATCGAGGCCTTGCCCTTGAGCAGCGCTTCACCCATGGACCATGCGAGCACGGCCGCGGCGGTGGCCGAGAACGTGTTGACGAACGCGAGCACCGCGGTGCCGTTGGCCTCGAGCGCGGAGCCCGCGTTGAAGCCGAACCAGCCCACCCACAGCAGCGATGCGCCGACCATCGTGAGCGGCAGCGAGTGCGGCGGGAACGCTTCCTTGCCGTAGCCCACGCGCTTGCCCAGGAAGAACGCACCGGCCAGGCCCGCGACGGCGGAGTTGATGTGCACCACCGTGCCGCCCGCGAAGTCGAGCGCGCCCCATTGCCAGATCAGGCCGGCCTTCGCCGTTGTCGCATCGACCACGTCCTTGCTCGAGAACGCATCGGGCCCCGGGAAGAACCACACCATGTGCGCGATCGGCGTGTAGGCGAACGTGAACCACAGCACCATGAACATCAGCACCGCGCCGAACTTGATGCGCTCGGCCAGCGCGCCGAGGATCAGGCAGCACGTGATGGCCGCGAACGTCGCCTGGAACGCCAGGAAGATCAGCTCGGGCAGGACGACGCCCTTGCTGAACGTGCCGGTGTTCGTGAACGCGCCCGAGACGGGGTCGAACAGCCCGCGCATCAGCACGCGGTCGAAGCCGCCGAAATACGCGTTGCCCTCGGTGAACGCCAGGCTGTAGCCGTACAGGCACCACAGCACGACGATCAGCGAGAACGTGACGAACACCTGCATCAGCACCGACAGCATGTTCTTGCTGCGCACGAGGCCGCCGTAGAACAGCGCCAGGCCCGGCACCGACATCATGATCACGAACGCGGTCGCGACGATCATCCACGCGACGTCGCCCTTGTTCGGCGTCGGCGCGGGCGCCGATGCGGCCGCAGCGGGTGCGGATGCGGCAGCGATTGCGGCCGGTGCCGCAGCGGCCGGTTGCGCTTGTGAAGCAGCAGCCGACGCCGTTGCCGCCGCGACAGGCGCGGAGGCCGCGGCGGCGGGCGGTGTCTGGGCGAGCGCAGCGGCGCTGCCCGCGAGGATGCCGAGCCCGAGGGCCAGCGAGGCTAGAAGTTTTTTCATGGGGTGTGTCTCTCCAGTCTTGGGAAGGCCGCTTTACAGCGCCTCCTTGCCTGTTTCACCGGTGCGGATGCGCACGACCTGCTCGAGGTCGTACACGAAGATCTTCCCGTCGCCGATCTTCCCGGTGCGCGCGGCAGCCTCGATGGCTTCGATCACGCGCTCGACGAGGTCTTCGGCGACCGCGGCTTCGATCTTCACCTTGGGCAGGAAGTCGACGACGTACTCGGCGCCGCGATACAGCTCCGTGTGGCCCTTCTGGCGCCCGAAGCCTTTCACCTCGGTCACCGTGATGCCTTGCACCCCGATGCCCGAGAGCGCCTCGCGCACCTCGTCGAGCTTGAATGGCTTGATGATGGCCGTGACCAGTTTCATGTGTGCTCTCCTTGGATGGATCCGCTCTCGTGCGGGGGTCAGAACGTCTTCTTGATGCCCGCCACCAGGTTGGCGCGGCCCAGGTCCTTGGTGCCGCTGCCGGGCAGCGTGTAGGGCGAGCCGAAGTGGCTCTTCCAGTTGGTGCCGATCACCGCCAGCGTCACCGACAGGCCGTTGCCCAGGTCCTTCGCACCCGTCAGCGAGTAGTCCATGTAGGTGCCGAAGTGCGCGATGCGCTGCCAGCCCACGTGCGGCGTGATCGAGTAGCCGTTGCCCGCATCGAACGCCAGCGACAAGTCGAGGTAGCCGCTGCCGTGGCTGTCCGGCGCTCCGAACAGGTTCGTGAGGCTGTGCGAGTACTTGGCCGTGAAGATCTTGTAGGTGATCGCGCCGTACAGCTCGAAGGTGTCGGCGTTGGCGCCGGTCACGTTCTTCAGCGTGTTGCCCGCGTACCAGTACTCCAGGCCGCCGACGTCATACGACACGTCGTCGTTGATCGAGCCCTTGTAGCCGCCGTACAGGTCGATCTCCACCGGGCCCTTGGCGCCGGGGCCGGCCGGGATCGAGGAGTCCTTGATCCACTTGATCGTGGAGGCCCACGTGCCCAGGTAGAAGCCGTTCTTGTTGGCGTAGTCGATGCCGCCTTGCAGCGCGGGCTCGCGCGCGGACTGCGAGATGCCGCGGTAGCGGTACTCGGTGACCGCCCCGATGTTGTACGACAGCGTGTATTCCGGCTCGGGCGCGGCGAATGCGGCCGGTGCCGCGGTCTGTGCGAATGCCGCGCCCGACAGCGCAAGCCCCGCCAGGGCCATCGTGATGGTGTGCTTCTTCATTGCTGGTCGACTCCTGATCGATTGAAGGGATGGGGACGAGCAGCCAAAGCACGGAGCGTGCCATCCGCTACAAGAAGGGGCGTGCACGTCGGCGCAGGGCCGCAGTGATCCGTTAACCGTGCACAGCGGGCGCGATCGCACGCGCTTGGTGCGGCGGCGCCGCGCGCGAGCGCAAGTGCGTGCGCCGCGCACTCGATTGGGGAGGGGCGGGGAAGTGAGCTTGTCTTTGGTGCAAAGCCGCGCGTTGATCGGTTTGCAGGCCGCGGCCGTCACCGTGGAAGTGCACCTGGCCAATGGCTTGCCGAACTTCACGCTCGTGGGGCTCGCCGATGTCGAAGTGAAGGAAGCGCGCGAGCGCGTGCGCTCCGCGCTGCAGAACAGCGGGCTCGAGTTCCCGCACAACAAGCGCATCACGGTGAACCTCGCGCCGGCGGACCTGCCCAAAGACTCCGGGCGCTTCGACTTGCCGATCGCGCTGGGCATCCTCGCCGCGAGCGGGCAGATCGAAGCCGCGCGGCTCGCGGGCTACGAGTTCGCGGGCGAGCTGTCGCTGTCCGGCGAGCTGCGGCCCGTGCGCGGTGCGCTCGCGATGAGCCTTGCGCTGCACACGGGTGGTGCGTCATCGAAGCTCGTGCTGCCTCCGGCGAGTGCGGAAGAAGCGGCGCTCGTGCCGCACTCGCACGTGTATCGCGCCAGGCACCTGCTCGACGTCGCGCGCCAGTTCATGCCGGCGCAGGGCGGCGAAGCGCCCGTCGCCGAGGGATGGGCGCGCGTCGTCGCGCAGACCGAAGTGCATGACGTCGCCTATCCCGATCTCGCGGACGTGAAGGGCCAGGCCGCGGCCAAGCGCGCGCTGGAGATCGCGGCGGCCGGTGGGCACAGCGTCTTGCTGCTGGGGCCGCCCGGCTCCGGCAAGTCGATGCTGGCGCAGCGCTTCGCCGGCTTGCTGCCGCCGCTGTCCGTCGACGAAGCATTGCAGACCGCGGCGATCGCCAGCCTCGCGGGCCGCTTCACGCAATCGAGTTGGGGCCAGCGCCCGACCTGCGCGCCGCATCACACCGCGAGCGCCGTCGCCCTGGTCGGCGGCGGCTCGCCGCCGCGGCCCGGCGAGATTTCGCTGGCGCACAACGGCGTGCTGTTCCTCGACGAGCTGCCGGAATTCCCGCGCGCCGCGCTCGAAGCCTTGCGCGAGCCGCTGGAAACCGGCCACATCACGATCTCGCGCGCAGCGCATCGCGCTGACTTCCCGGCACGCTTCCAGTTCGTCGGTGCGATGAACCCATGCCCTTGCGGCTGGCATGGCGCCACGCACCGCAGTTGCCGCTGCACGCCGGACCAGATCGCGCGTTATCAATCGAAACTGAGCGGGCCGCTGCTCGATCGCATCGACCTGCATGTCGAAGTGCCTGCGATTCGCGCCGAAGACTTGCTGCACGCGCCCGCCGGCGAAGCCACGGCGCTCGTGCGCGCGCGCTGCACCGAAGCGCACGCACGCGGCATCGCGCGGCAGGGCAAGAGCAACCACGCGCTGCAAGGCAAGGAGATCGACGCGAACGTCATGCTCGATGCGGAAGCGGTGAAGTTCCTCAACGTCGCGTCGGCACGGCTCGGGTGGAGCGCTCGTGCCACGCATCGCACGATGAAGGTGGCGCGCACGATCGCCGACCTTGCCGGCGCCGCGACCACGCAAGTCGCTCACGTCGCCGAGGCGGTGCAGTACCGGCGCGCGCTCGCGGCGACAATCGGTGCATGACGCAAGGCCCGCAGCTCGATCGCCGGTTCGTGCTCTGGTTGTCGCTGGCCCAGTTGGTCACCTGGGGCAGCATCTTCTACACGTTCTCGCTGCTGCTCGAGCCGGTCGAGCACGACCTGCACCTGACGCGCGCGCAATCGTCGCTGGCCTTCAGCCTCGCGCTGCTCGCCGAAGGCATCGCCGCGTATCCCGTGGGCCGCTGGATCGATGCGGGCCACGAGCGAGCCGTGATGACCGGCGGATCGATTCTCGCCGGCGTGTGCCTGCTGGCGCACTCGATGGTGACGAGCCTGCCCGGCTTCTATGCGGTGTGGACGGGGCTGGGCTTGTCGCTGGCGGCCACCTTGTACACGCCCGTGTTCGCCATCGTGACGCGCCGCTACCCCGACGACTTCCGCCGCGCGATCATCACGATCACGTTCCTCGGCGGCCTCGCGAGCACGGTGATGATCCCGGTGTCGGCGTGGCTGATCGCGCATCTCGGCTGGCGAGGTGCGCTGGTCGTGCTCGCGGCGCTGCAGGTGCTGCTGTGCGCGCCTTTGCATTTCATGCAGCTGCGCAACGCGCCGCGGCGCGCCGTGTTCGCCCACGCGGACCTGCCGCCAGCGACAGCGTTCCTGCGCAGCGGGCCGTTCCTGCTGATCGCCGTGTTCACCATCTGCATGATGTCGGTGACCGCATCGCTGCCGCCGCACATGATCGCCCTGCTGCGCGGCAGCGGCCTCGACGAGCGCTGGGTGATCGCGATTCCCGCAAGCATCGGCGTGCTGCAAGTCTTCGGCCGCGTGCTGCTGTTCTTCTTCGAGCATCGGTTCGACGTGCACGTCGCCAATCGCGCGATCCCCGTGCTCATTCCCGCCGGGCTCGCGGTGCTGATCGCGGGAACGGGCCAGCTGTGGGCCGCGCTGCTGTTCGTGCTGCTGTTCGGCATGGGCAACGGCATGATGACGATCGTCAAGGGCACGGCGATCGCGCAGTACGTCAGCCGCGAGCACGTGGCATCGCTGAACGGTGCGCTCGGGCTGCCGTCGGCGATCGCGCGCGCGCTGATGCCGTGGCTGCTCGGCGTGCTGTGGACCGCGCAGGCGGGCTACACCTACGGCCTGTGGCTGCTGCTCGCGCTCGCGGTGATCGCGACGATCGCGCTCGCGCTGGCCCAGCGCCTGGCGCTGGCGCGTCAGAGGTTGGGCGCGAGCAACCGCTGAATCTGCGCGACGTCGGCGCCGCGGCGGCGTGCGAGGTCCTGCACCTGGTCGTCGCCGATGCGCCCGACGTTGAAGTACTGGCTCGCCGGGTGCGAGAAGTAGAAGCCGCTGACGCTGGCCGCCGGCATCATCGCCAGGCTTTCGGTGAGCGCCATGCCGGCGTCCTGCGCGTGCAGCAGCTCGAACAGGTCGCGCTTGACGCTGTGGTCCGGGCACGCCGGGTAGCCGGGCGCGGGCCGGATGCCGCGGTACTTCTCGGCGATCTGGTCCTCGAGCGACAGCGCCTCATCCGGCGCGTAGCCCCACAGGTCCTTGCGCACGCGCTCGTGCATCGCTTCGGCGAACGCTTCCGCCAGGCGGTCGGCGAGCGCCTTGAGCATGATCGCGGAATAGTCGTCGAGGTCGTCGAGGAAGTACTTCTCCTTCTTCTCGACACCGAGGCCGGCGGTCACCGCGAACGCGCCGATGTAATCGCGCGCCACGCCTTTCGGCGCGATGAAGTCGGCGAGGCAGCGGCTCGGGCGCATCGCGCCGTCGATGACGTGTTTTTCCGCCTGCTGGCGCAAGCCCCACCACGTCATCGCGGGCACTTGCCGTGATTCATCGGCGTACAGCTCGATGTCGTCGTCGTTCACTGTGTTCGCGGGCCAGAAGCCGACCACCGCGTTCGCCGTGAGCCAGCGGCCTTCGACGAGGCGCTTGAGCATGCGCTGGCCGTCGGCGTAGACGCGCACGGCTTCGGTGCCGACGACTTCGTCCTTGAGGATGTCCGGAAAGCGTCCCGCCAGGTCCCACGTCTGGAAGAACGGACCCCAGTCGATGTATTTGGCAAGGTCGGCGAGGTCGAAGTTGCGGAACAAGCGCCGGCCGATGAACTTCGGCTGCGGCGGCGCATAGCCGGACCAGTCGATGGCTGTCTTGTTGGCGCGCGACTTGGCCAGCGGCCACAGGGGCACCTGCTTGCGGTTCGCGTGCTGGTGCCGCACACGCTCGTAGTCGGCTTCGATATCCGCGATGTACTTCGCGGCCTGCTGCGACAGCAGCGACTGCGCGACGCTGACGCTGCGCGACGCATCGGGCACGTACACCACGGGCCCTTCGTAGTGCGGCGCGATCTTCACCGCCGTGTGCACGCGGCTCGTGGTCGCGCCGCCGATCAGGAGCGGAATCTTCCTGATGCGGAAATGCTCGTCCTTCTGCATCTCGCCCGCGACGTACTGCATCTCCTCGAGCG
>DATBPW010000352.1:0-3777 GCA_036561125.1 Ramlibacter sp.
CCAACGCCTATGCGCAATCCGTCGCACGCAAGCTGGCTGCGAAACCGCTGTCGTCGCTCGTGGAGACCAAGAAGTTGATGAAGAAGGGGCAACTCGAGCTCATCCTCGGCCAGATGAATGCCGAAGGCGCGCTGTTCTCGCGGATGCTCGGCGAGCCGGCGGCGAAGGAGGCGTTCGGCGCCTTCATGGCCAAGCGCAAGCCCGATTTTTCCAATTTGTGAATTGACCGCTTGAACGTTGCCCGGCAATGAAGGACCATCGCGGCCATGAGCGCCGCGGCCCAGCCTCCCTCGTTCATCGGCAAGTACAACGTGATCCGCGAGATCGGCCGCGGCGCGAGCAGCACCGTCTACCTCGCTGAAGACCCGTTCAACGGCCGCAAGGTCGCGGTCAAGTGCATCCATGCGCACCTGCTGGCCGACGAGCGCAAGGCGGCGCGCTATCGCCGCGCGCTGCGCAACGAGGCGATGCTCGCAGGCCAGTTGAAGCATCCGCACATCGTCGCCGTCTACGACGCCGACACCGAAGCCGACCCGCCGTACCTCGTGCTCGAACACATCGAGGGCGCGCCGCTGTCGCGCTTCGCGCCGCCCGACCGCCTGCTGCCCGTCGAGCAGGTGCTGGACATCTGCTACAAGTGCTGCAGCGCGCTCGAGTACGCGCACACGCGCGGCCTCGTGCACCGCGACATCAAGCCCGCGAACCTGATGCTGCAGACCAGCGGCGACGTCAAGCTGATGGACTTCGGCACGGCCCTCACGACCCAGGGCGACGTCACGCAGATGACCGGCATCGTCGGCTCGCCGCAGTACATGGCGCCCGAGCAGGTGCGCGAAGAGCCGTGCACGTGGCGCAGCGACATGTTCTCGCTCGCGATCGTCGCCTACGAGCTGCTCACCGGCCGCCCGCCCTTCGACGGCGGCACCGACTACGCGACGATGTTCAAGATCACGAACGACGAGCCGGTGCCGCCCAGCACGTTCCGCCCTTCGTTGCCTGCAGGCATCGACGCCGCAGTGATGCGGGCACTGTCGAAGAAGCCGGACGACCGCTTCGGCAGCTGGATGGAGTTCGCCGATTCGCTCCTCGCGGTGAACCAGAAGCTGTCGGAACGCAAGGTGCAGCACCGCGAAGGCGATGCGTTCGCGAAGATGCGGCAACTGGCGTTCTTCGCCGCGTTCCCCGATGCCGTGCTGTGGGAGGCGCTGCGCCTGGGCACGCTGTCGCTGCGCCCGGCCGGCACCGTGCTGATGGAAGAGGGTTCGATCGGCGACTCGTTCCTGCTGCTGCTGCAGGGCAGCTCGGCCGTGCTGCAGGACGGCTTCAAGGTGGCCACCCTCGAAGCCGGCGTGACGCTGGGCGAGATGGCGTACCTGCGCCGCGACGAGCCGCGGCGCACGGCGACCGTGATGGCCGAGACGGCGGTGCTCGTGCTGGAGATCCGCAACGACTCGCTGCACCGCGCCTCGGAAGAGCTGCAGATCTGTTTCGACAAGGCCTTCATCGACCTGCTGCTGCACCGGCTGATGGACACCACGGGCGAGCTGCGCAAGCTCGCGAAGAACAGCATCAGCCTGCTCAACTGAACGCGGGGCCTTGTGCGGCCCGCCCGGATGAGCGAGCATCGGGCGATGCCCGCGCCCACCCTCCCCGAGAGCATCGGCAAGTACAAGGTCCTGCGCGAACTCGGCCGCGGCGCGACCAGCACCGTCTATCTCGCGCAGGACCCGTTCGCGGACCGCAAGGTCGCGGTCAAGCGCATCCACGCGCACCTGCTGGCCGACGAGCGGCAGGCCGCGCGCTACCGCCGCGCGCTGCGCAACGAGGCGCTGCTGGCCGGGCGCGTGAAGCACCCGCACATCGTGGGCGTGCACGACGCCGACGCCGACTCGAACCCGCCCTACATCGTGCTGGAGTACATCGAAGGCGCGTCGCTCGCCAAGTTCACGCGGCCCGACCGCCTGCTGCCCGTCGAACAGGTGCTGGACATCTGCTACAAGGTTTGTAGCGCGCTGGACCACGCGCACATGCGCGGCCTGGTCCATCGCGACATCAAGCCGGCGAACCTGATGCTGCAGACCAATGGCGACGTCAAGGTGACCGACTTCGGCACGGCGCTGGCCACCGGCGGCGACATCACGCAGATCAGCGGCTTCGTCGGCTCGCCGGTGTACATGTCGCCGGAGCACGTCAAGGAGGAAGGCTGCACGTGGCGCAGCGACATGTGGTCGCTCGGCGTGGTGGCGTACGAGATGCTCACGGGCCGCCGGCCCTTCGACGGCGACACCGACTACGCGACGATCTTCAAGATCACGCACGAAGACCCCGTGCTGCCCACCACGCTGCGCCCCGGCCTGCCGCCGGAGATCGACCGCGTGCTGATGCGCGCCATCGCCAAGCACCCCGAAGCGCGCTTCAAGCAGTGGATGGACTTCGCGGAATCGATGCTGCAGGTCAGCCGCGGCCTGGTGCAACGCAAGGTGCAGCACCGCGAAGGCGACGCGTTCGCGCGCATGCGCCAGCTGCCGTTCTTCGCGGGCTTTCCCGATTCGGTGCTGTGGGAGGCGCTGCGGCTGGGCACGCTGTCGCTGCGCCCCGCGGACACGGTGCTGGTGGAAGAAGGGTCCACGGGCGATTCGTTCATGGTGATCCTGCAAGGCGAGGTCTCGGTCGTGCGCGGCGGCATCAAGGTGGCGACGCTGGAAGCCGGCGTGACGCTCGGCGAGATGGCGTACCTGCGCCGCGACGAGCCCAAGCGCACGGCCACCGCCGTCGCCGGCACCGCGGTGCTGGTGCTCGAAATCCTCAACCAGGCGCTGCACAGCGCGTCCGAGGACCTGCAGATCTGCTTCGACAAGGCTTTCATCGACCTGCTGCTCAACCGCCTGATGAAGACGACGGAGCAATTGCGCAAGGTTTCCACCGACGAAATGGTGCTGGGAGGCACGCCATGACACTCAAGGGCAAGACGCTGTTCATCACGGGCGCATCGCGCGGCATCGGCCTGGCGATCGGCCAGCGCGCCGCGCGCGACGGCGCCAACGTCGTCATCGCCGCGAAGACCGCCGAGCCCAACCCCAAGTTGCCGGGCACGATCTACAGCGCCGCCGAGGACATCGAGCGCGCCGGTGGCCGCGCGCTGCCGCTCGCGGTCGACATCCGCGACGAGGAGGCGGTGCAGGCCGCGGTGCGCGAGGCCGTCGCGAAGTTCGGCTGCATCGACATCCTGGTGAACAACGCCAGCGCGATCAGCCTCACCGACACCGAGCACACGCCGATGAAGCGCTACGACCTGATGAACCAGGTGAACGCGCGCGGCACCTACCTGTGCACGCAGGCCTTGCTGCCGGAATTGAAGAAGGCCGCGGCCGCGGGCCGCAACGCGCACGTGCTGAACATGTCACCACCGCTGTCGATGAAGCAGCATTGGTTCGCGCCCCACACGGCCTACACGATGGCCAAGTACGGCATGAGCATGTGCACGCTCGGCCACTCCGGCGAGTTCGCGAAGTACGGCGTCGCGGTGAACAGCCTGTGGCCGCGCACGGCGATCCACACCGCCGCGTTGCAGATGATCCCCGGTGTGGACATCAACCTGTGCCGCAAGCCCGACATCCTCGCCGACGCGGCGTACTTCATCCTCACGAGCGACGCGAAGGTGCACACCGGCAACTTCTACATCGACGACGAACTGCTCGCGGCGCACGGCGTGACGGACCTCGACCAGTACGCGGTGAAGCCGGGGACGAAGAACTTCATCCCGGATTTCTTCGTCGA
>DATBPW010000353.1:0-2695 GCA_036561125.1 Ramlibacter sp.
CCTTCGGGCGCGCCGTCCTTCTCGGTGATGCGCGGCTGGCCGGCGACGCGCAGGTTGGCTTCGTTCGCGGCCTGCGCGAACGCCTCGCCCACCTTGTCGTTCATCACCTCGAACTGCACCGAGTAGCCGTAACGCTGCGCCACGACCGACAGCGGCACCTTGCCGGGGCGGAAGCCGTCCATCTTGACGGTCCGCGCCAGGCGCTTGAGGCGGGTGTCGACTTCCGACTTGATCGAATCGGCGGGCAGCGTGAGCGTGATCTTGCGCTCCAGCTTTTCGAGGGTTTCAACGGTCACGGCCATGGTGTTTCTCTTTGCCTTGTTTTCTGGATGGTGCGCGGGGTCGGACTCGAACCGACACGCCGGTGAAGGCGTCAGGACCTAAACCTGGTGCGTCTACCAATTTCGCCACCCGCGCGGCCTCAATGGGAACGGGCTGCCAGTCACCCGGCAGCCCGTTGGAATCCGGCGAACTATAGATTTTAACCGACGGTGGCCAGGCCGCCGCCGTCCCGGCGCAGGCCGGGATCCACGGTCTTTTGTTCGCCCGGCCGCTTCACCCGGAACCACGCCGCGTACATCGCCGGCAGCGCCAGCAGGGTCAGCACCGTCGCGACGATGAGCCCGCCCATGATCGCGACGGCCATCGGCCCCCAGAACACGGAGCGCGACAGCGGGATCATCGCGAGCACCGCCGCGGCGGCCGTGAGCACGATGGGCCGCAGGCGGCGCACGGCGGATTCGACGATCGCGTCCCACGCGGGCACGCCCCGTGCGCGGTCCTGCTCGATCTGGTCGATGAGGATGACCGAATTGCGCTGGATCATCCCCATCAGCGCGATCACGCCCAGCAGCGCGACGAAGCCGAACGGCCGGTCGAGCACGAGCAGCGCACCGGCGACGCCCGCGATGCCGAGCGGGCCCGTGATGAACACCAGCAGCGAGCGGCTGAAGCTTTGCAGTTGCAGCATCAGCAAGGTGAACGTGATGAACAGCATGATGGGCAGGCCCGCCGCGATCGAGCCCTGCCCTTTCGAGCTCTCCTCGACCGCGCCGGCGACCTGGATCGAATAGCCCAGCGGCCACTTCGCCTCGAGCGCCTTGAGCTTGGGCAGCAATTCGTCCGTGACGGTCGCGCCTTGCAGCCCTTCGACGATGTCGCTTTGCACGGTGATCGCGTAGTCGCGGTTCTCGCGCCACATCACGCCGGGCTCCCACGCGAACGTGGGTTTCGCGATCTGCGTGAGCGGGATCGACTGGCCCGATGCGGTGGGCAGGTACGCGTTGCCCAGGTCGGTGATCGCGTTGCGCTCCTCCAGCGGCTGGCGCAGCACGATGTCGATCAGCTTGTCGCCCTCGCGGTACTGGCCGACCGGCGTGCCCGCGAGGATCGTGCGCGACGCCTGCGCGATCGACTGGCTCGTCACGCCGAGCGCGCGCGCCTTGGCCTGGTCCACTTCGAGGCGCAGCACCTTCACTGCTTCGTTCCAGTTGTCGTTCACGCCCCGCGTGTTCGGGCTCGCACGCATGATGGCCTTCACCTGGTCGGCGCGCGCACGCAGTTCGACGGGGTCGGCACCGACGACGCGGAACTGCACCGGGTACGGAACGGGCGGCCCGTTCGGGAGCAGCTTCACGCGGCCGCGCACTTCGGGGAACTCGGTCGCGAGCAGCGCCGGGAATTTCACGCGCAGCTTCTCGCGCGCTCGCAGGTCCTTCGGCATCACGATGAACTGCGACACGTTGGTCTGCGGGAAGATCTGGTCCAGCGGAAGATAAAAGCGCGGCACGCCCGAGCCGACCCACGTCGACACGCTCGTCACGCCGGGCTCCGCGCGCAGCCGCGCCTCGACGCGCTTCGTGACTTCCTCGTTCGCGGCGAACGACGTGCCTTCGGGAAACCAGATGTCGATCATGATTTCCGGGCGGCTCGAGTCGGGGAAGAACTGCTGCTGCACCTTTCCCATGCCCACGATGCCGAGCGCGAACACGACGAGCGTCGCGGCGATGGTCTTCCAGCGATGCTCCACGCACCAGTCCACCGCGCGGCGGAAATTCCGGTAGAACGGCGTGTCGAAGTGCTCGTGGTGCTCGCTCGACACCGGCTTTTGCTTGAGCAGCACCTTGCCGAGGTACGGCACGAAGTACACCGACACCAGCCACGACAGCACCAGCGCAATCACCGTCACCGCAAAGATCGCGAAGGTGTATTCGCCGACGGTCGACTTGGCCAGGCCGATCGGCAGGAAGCCCGTGGCGGTGATGAGTGTGCCCGTGAGCATGGGCATCGCCGTGATCTCGTACGCGAAAGTGGCGGCGCGAACCTTGTCGTAGCCCTCTTCCATCTTGCGCACCATCATCTCCACGGAAATGATGGCGTCGTCCACCAGCAGGCCCAGCGCGATGATCAGCGAGCCTAGCGATATCTTGTGCAGCCCGATGCCCCAGTAATCCATCGCGAGGAACGTGATCGCCAGCACCAGCGGAATCGTGATCGCCACGACCAGGCCCGGGCGAATGTCGACGTACCACCGCTTCCACAGCGGCAGCGTGGCCGCGTCGGCGCGCTTGTGCAGCCCCAGCGAGATGAAGCTCACCGCGAGCACCACCGTGATCGCCTCGACGAGCGTGTGCACGAACTCGCCGACGGAATCCGAGACGGCCTTCGGCTGGTCCTGGATGTTCACCAGCTCGAC
>DATBPW010000354.1:0-1579 GCA_036561125.1 Ramlibacter sp.
GACTCTTGCTGGACTTGGCTTGCGGCTTGGCCGGTTTGACGACCTTGAGCGGCGCCTTGGCGTGTTTGACCGCTTTCTTCGCAATGGGTTTCGCGGCGTGCTTCGACTTTGCTTTTGCTGCGGGCATGAGGAATACCTCGAACCTTCAAGTAGAGGACAAAAACACAAGTGCGCCACGAACGACCCGGCGCGGGCGGCGACGGCAGCTGGGCCGTCAAGGGCAAGATGGGTGGGCGAACATTTGGTGTGCAGTCCTTGCGGTGAGGTTGGCTCTGTTGCGCGCTGTGGCGTCGGTCGGCCGGGGCCCGGAGGTGCTGCTGTCGCTCTTGCCGCTAGCAAACCCTACATTATACCGGTAAGGCGAAAATTCAAGGGCCTGTTGTTTTGGGCCCAAGCTCACGGGCCTGGGGTCTTCTCGCCGGCGATGAGGTTGCGAAGTTCTTCGTACGCGGCGGGGTCCGACCCCGCCCGCTCAGCCAGCAGCTTCTTGTGCTCGGCCTTGACCCGGTCGCGCTCCATGCCCAGGATCTGCCGCAGCTCGTCCAGGTCGTGTTCGATGTCCGGCAGGATGCGCCCGGCCTGGTGCAGCAGGTAGCCCTCCTGCTCATGCCCGGCGATGGCCTGCCGTAGCATTTCCCACGCCTCGGGGCCCTTTTCGTGGATGTGGGCGTCGAGCCAGGAAAACAGCGGCCCGTGCGGCGGCGCGAGCTCGCACAGCAGGTGGTGGTCGTCGTTCGACAGGGACGACCACGCGCCGGAATTCATGAACACGATCTGCAGCGCGCGATCGGCGCGCCCGGGTGGCAGCGTCCGCCCCTGCCGCCGGGCCGGCGCGGGCACATCGGGCCGGCGCGTCCCCGCGATGCGCACGCCCCACAGCGATGCGAGCTCGCGCGGATCCAGTTGCGCCAACTGCGCGATCTCGGCCAGCAACTGGCGCTTCAGCGCCCCGTCGGGCAGGGCCGTCCACATCGGCTTCGAATTCGCGGCCATGCGCGCACGGCCCTCCGCTTCTTCGAGGTCGCAGCCCTCGCGCGCCGCTTCGATGAGGAAGCGCGACAGCGGCGTCGCTTCGCTCACATAGCGCGAGAACGCATCGCGGCCGTGCTCGCGGATGTAGCTGTCCGGGTCGTGCTCCGGCGGCAGGAACAGGAACTTCGCGCTGCGCACGTCGGTGGCGAACGGGATCGCGACGTCGAGCGCCTTGCGCGCGGCGCGCCGGCCCGCTTCGTCGCCGTCGAAGCTGAACACCACGGAATCGATGAAGCGGAAGAGCTTTTGCACATGGTCCGGCGTGCAGGCAGTGCCCAGTGTTGCTACCGCATTCGGGAAGCCGAGCTGCGCGAGCGCGACGACGTCCATGTAGCCCTCTGTCACCAGCGCGAACCCGAACTCGCGCAATACGCCGCGCGCCTCGAACAGTCCGTAGAGCTCGCGCCCCTTGGAGAACACGGGTGTCTCCGGCGAGTTCAGGTACTTGGGCTTCTCGTCGCCGAGCACGCGGCCGCCGAACCCGATGCATTCGCCCTTGACGTTGCGGATCGGGAACATGATGCGGTCGCGAAAGCGGTCATAGCGT
>DATBPW010000355.1:0-3992 GCA_036561125.1 Ramlibacter sp.
TTTGCCTCGTCGGCCTGTCGACGCTGAAACTCAGATGAAAGGCCAGCACGTCCTCGTCCTCGGCTGCGGGATCTCCGGATTCGCGATCGCGCAGTGGTGCGTGCGCGAAGGCGCGAACGTGACGGTCGCCGACACGCGCGCTGAGCCGCCGATGCTCGGCACCCTGCGAGAGCAGTTGCCGCAGGCGCGCTTCGTCGCCGGCGAATTCGGCGATGCCTTGCTGGACGGCATGCAGGCCGTGTACCGCAGCCCCGGGTTGTCGCCCGCGCAGGTCGCACCGGTGGTCGATGCTGCGCGCGCACTGGGCGTCCCGGTCGGCGGCGAATTGAGCCTCTTCGCCGACGCGCTCGCGCGCCTGAAGCAAGAGCAGGACTACTCGCCCGCCGTGCTCGCCGTCACGGGCACGAACGGGAAGACCACGGTCACGGCGCTCACCGGCATGTTGGTGCAGCGCACCGGTCGCACGGTGGCCGTGGCCGGCAACATCGGGCCGACGATGCTCGAGACACTCGCCGCCAGGCTCGATGCCGGCGACCTGCCGCAGGTGTGGGTCGTCGAGTTGTCGAGCTTCCAGCTGGACGAGCCCGGCGCGTTCGACCCGGCGGCGGCCACGGTGCTGAACATCTCCGACGACCATCGCGATTGGCACGGCACGATGGCAGCGTACGTGCAGGCCAAGTCGCGTGTGTTCGGCAAGTCCGCCGTCATGATCCTCAATCGCGACGACGCCGTGGTGATGAAGATGCTGCCCGAGCCGGTGCGGCTGAAGGGCGGCAAGTTCGAACAGCGCGAGTCCATCACCTTCGGCGACGACATGCCGCAGCGGCCCGGCGACTTCGGGATCGAAGTCGTGAACGGCATGGCATGGCTGGTGCGCGCACTCGAAGCCGACGAAACGCAAAAGCATCGCAAGGGTGAAGAGGTGGAACTGCACTTCCAGCGGCTCATGCCGGCGGACGCGCTGCACATTCGCGGCCGGCACAATGCGACCAACGCACTTGCTGCGCTGGCGCTTGCGACGAGCGCGGGCTGCCAGCTCGGCCCCATGCTGTACGGCCTGCGCGAATACCGTGGCGAGCCGCACCGCGTCGAGCCGGTCGGCGTGATCAACGGCATCGAATACTTCGACGACAGCAAGGGCACGAACGTCGGCGCGACCGTGGCTGCGCTGAAAGGCCTCGGCGCCGAACGCAAGGTGGTGGTGATCCTCGGCGGCGACGGCAAGGGGCAGGATTTCTCGCCGCTGGCCGACCCGGTCGCGCGTTACGCGCGCGGCGCCGTGCTGATCGGCCGCGACGGGCCGCAGGTCCGCGCCGTGCTGGAGAACACCGGCGTGACGCTGATCGATGCGTCGTCCATGGAAGAAGCCGTGCGCGTCGCGACGCAGCGTGCGCATGCGGGCGACGCGGTGCTGATGTCGCCGGCCTGCGCGAGCTTCGACATGTTCCGCAACTATCCGCATCGCGCCGAGGTGTTCCGCGCGGCCGTGCACACGCTCGCCGACGAAGCCGGCGTGGTGCTGGAGGGCCAGGCGTGAACGCGATCGCCGCACGCTTCGGCCAGTGGTTCGGCGCATCGTCCCGGCCGACGGCCGCCGCGCGCCCCGCCGACGTGCACATGATCGACCAGGCGCTCATCTGGGTCACGGTCGCGCTGCTCGCATTCGGCCTCGTGATGGTGTATTCGGCGTCGGTCGCGCTGCCCGAGAACCCGCGCTTCGCAAACTACTCGCACGGGCACTTCTTGTATCGCCACGCGATCTTCATCGCGCTGTCGTTCATCGCGGCGCTGCTCGCGTTCCAGGTGCCGGTCGCCACGTGGGAGAAGGTCGCGCCCTGGCTGTTCGTCCTGTCGCTGATCCTGCTGATCCTCGTGCTCATCCCGCACGTCGGCAAGGGCGTCAACGGCGCGCACCGCTGGATCGGCCTGGGCTTCATGAACTTCCAGCCGTCGGAGCTCGCGAAGTTAGCGACGCTGCTGTACGCCGCCGACTACATGGTGCGCAAGATGGAAGTGAAGGAGCGCTTCTTCCGCGCCGTCCTGCCGATGGCCGGGGCCGTCGCGGTCGTGGGCGTGCTCCTGCTCGCGGAGCCCGACATGGGCGCCTTCATGGTGATCGCGGTCATCGCGATGGGCATCCTGTTCCTCGGCGGCGTGAACGCGCGCATGTTCTTCCTGATCGCCGCCGTGATGACGATCGCATTCATGCTGATGATCTGGCTGTCGGATTGGCGGCGCGAGCGCATCTTCGCGTACCTCGACCCGTGGAACGAGAAATACACGCTGGGCAAGGGCTACCAGCTGTCGCATTCGCTGATTGCGATCGCGCGCGGCGAGATCTTCGGCGTCGGGCTCGGCGGCAGCGTCGAAAAACTTCACTGGCTGCCCGAAGCGCACACCGATTTCCTGCTCGCCGTGATCGGCGAGGAGTTCGGCCTGGTCGGCGTGGTCACGGTGATCGTCGCGTTCCTGTGGATGACGCGCCGGATCATGCACATCGGCCGGCAGGCGATCGCGCTCGATCGCGTGTTCGCGGGCCTCGTCGCGCAAGGCGTGGGCGTGTGGATGGGATTCCAGGCCTTCATCAACATGGGCGTGAACCTCGGCGCGTTGCCGACGAAGGGCCTGACGCTGCCGCTCATGAGTTACGGCGGCTCGGCGATCCTGATGAACCTGCTGTCGCTCGCGGTGGTGCTGCGCATCGACTACGAGAGCAAGGCGTTGATGCGGGGAGGCCGCGCATGATCAGCGGGCTGCTGCTGCAAGCCGACGCGGTTCCCCAGCACAAGGAGGCGAGCCACGGCGAGCCCGTGGACGTCGCGCCCGGCACGATGGCGGGGACCGCGATCGTGATGGCCGGCGGAACCGGCGGCCACATCTTCCCGGGGCTGGCCGTGGCCGAAGCGCTGCGCGCGCGCGGCTGGCGTGTGCACTGGCTCGGCGGCGCGCAAGGCACGATGGAAAGCCAGCTCGTGCCGCCGCGCGGTTTTGCCTATGAGTCCATCGAGTTCGGCGGCGTGCGCGGCAAGGGAGTCAAGACCTTGGTCCTGTTGCCGCTGCGCCTGTTGCGTGCGTTCGCGCAAAGCATCGCCGTGGTCAGGCGTGTGAAGCCCGACGTGGTGATCGGCCTCGGCGGCTACATCACGTTTCCTGCGGGGATGATGGCCGTGCTGCTCGGCAAGCCGCTGGTGTTGCATGAGCAGAACTCCGTCGCGGGCTTGTCCAACCGCGTGCTCGCGAGCGTCGCCGACCGCGTGTTCACCGCGTTCCCCAACGTGCTGAAGAAGTCGGCGTGGGTCGGCAACCCGCTGCGTGAAGCGTTCCTGCACCAGCCGGCGCCCGACGAGCGCATGCGCTCGCGCACGGGGCCGCTCAAGCTGCTCGTCGTCGGCGGGAGTCTCGGTGCGAAGGGGCTCAACGACATCGTGCCGAAGGCGCTGGCCCTCGTGCCGCGCGAGAAGCGCCCCGTCGTGTTGCATCAAAGCGGCGCGAAGCAGATCGACGAGCTGCGCGCCAACTACGCGGCGGCCGGCGTCGAGGCCGAGCTCACGCCCTTCATCGAAGACACGGCGCAGGCCTATGCCGATGCGGACCTGGTCGTGTGCCGCGCCGGTGCGAGCACGGTGACGGAACTTGCAGCCGTCGGCTGCGCGGCCGTGTTCGTGCCGTTCCCGGCGGCGGTCGACGACCACCAGACGACCAACGCGAAGTTCCTCGTCGACGCCGGTGGCGGCTGGCTCGTGCAGCAGCGTGACCTGAAGCCCGAGTGGCTGGCGCAATTGGTCTCGACGGTCGAGCGGCCCGAATTGGTCCGGCGTGCGAACGCCGCGAGGACCCTGCAGAAGACCCATGCGACGGCCGATGTCGTCGCCGCGTGCGAGGAGTTGATCCGGCGATGAAGCACGCGATCAAGCACATTCACTTCGTCGGCCTCGGCGGCGCGGGCATGTCCGGCATCGCCGAAGTGCTGTTCAACCTGGGCTACACGATCT